>DATMMB010000186.1:0-3461 GCA_035569895.1 Solirubrobacteraceae bacterium
CTCGGAGGTCGAATTCCACGGCGCCTGGTCGCGAATGGTCGGCGAGCACGTTCTGCATCAAAGGCTGGTCGATCAGGCGCTTGCCAAACGCGCTGCGGTGCGCCGTGTGGTGGGTGGCGGCAACCACCCCCGCGCGCATCCCCGCGGCCGCGCCGATCACGCAATCCAGGCGCGTGTGCCCCACCATCTCGATGATCGTCGGCACGCCCCTGCCCGGCTCGCCCACCATCTGCGCCCACGCGCCGTGGAGCTCCACCTCGCTAGAGGCGTTGGAGTGGTTGCCGAGCTTGTCCTTCAGGCGCTGGATGTGAAAGGCGTTGCGGCTGCCGTCGGGGAGGATGCGCGGCAACAGGAAGCAGGAGGGGGCGGCGGGGCTCTCCTGCCCGGTCTGCGCGAGCACCAGGAAGATGTCGGACATCGGCGCCGAGCAGAACCACTTGTGGCCGGTGAGCTCGTACTCGGCCCCCGCGCCGCCGCCGTTTAGGGGCCGGGCGATCGTGGTGTTGGCGCGCACGTCGGAGCCGCCCTGCTTCTCGGTCATCGCCATCCCCGCGATCGCGCTGCCCTTCTCGCGCGCGGGGATCAGCCGCGGGTCATAGGTTGTGGAGGTGACCAGCGGCTCCCACGCCGCCGCCAGCTCGGGTTGCGCGCGCAGCGCGGGCACCACCGCGAAGGTCATCGTGATCGGGCAGGCGTACCCCGCCTCGGCCTGCATCGCGGTCATGTACAGCGCGGCGCGCGCGACGTGCGCGCTCGGCGGGGGTTTGCTCGAGCCGGCATCCGGCCGGCCCGGCTGAGACGAACGGGAGCCCTCCGGGCTCCCGTGATCGCGTCGCTGGGCGCCGCTCGTCCACGGCAGCGAGTGCAGCTCGTTCTCCACCCCCATCTTCATCAGGTTGTGCCACGCGGGGTGGAACTCCACCTCGTCGATGCGGTTGCCGTAGCGGTCGTGCGTGCGCAGCACCGGCTTGTTCTCGTTGGCCAGCCGTCCCCACCACTGCTGCGGCAGGCCGCCTACGAACGTGCCCAGCGCGACCGCCCGCTCGCGCGCCCAGCTGCCGCCCTCGCGCTCCAGCGCCTCCACCAAGGGCAGGTTGCTGGAGAACACGTCCACGCCCTCCAGCGGCGGCGGCTGGTTGGTGACCTCGTGGGTTTTCCACGACGCCCAACCGCCGGCGTGCGCGGCCGCCGGCCGCGGTTCCTCGGCCGTTGGCGCCTCCCCGTGCGGGGAGCCGGAGCCGGCGGTCTTCGCTGCGGTGGCAGCCATCGCCTACAGCGTAACTCCTCGCACCGGCCACCGCCATCGCACGCGCCGCGTGTGCCGGGCAGCGAGGGCGCGGCCCGCGCGCGATAGCATCGCCGCGCCGCGCGCAGCGGCCGATCCCGCCCGCCGACCCACACCCTCCTCCTCTCTTCCCTCACCACCAACGGACACGCCCATGGCCAAGATCAAGGTGCACAACCCAGTCGTCGAGCTCGACGGCGATGAGATGACGCGGATCATCTGGTCGTTCATCAAGCAGCAGCTGATCCTCCCCCACCTCGACGTGCAGCTCGACTACTACGACCTCGGCATCGAGCACCGCGACGCGACCTCCGACCAGGTGACGGTGGACGCGGCCGAGGCGATCAAGCGCCACGGCGTCGGCGTCAAGTGCGCGACGATCACCCCCGACGAGGCGCGCGTGCAGGAGTTCGGGCTCAAAGCGATGTACCGCTCGCCCAACGGCACGATCCGCAACATCCTCGGCGGGGTGATCTTCCGCGAGCCGATCGTGATCGCCAACATCCCGCGCCTGGTGCCCGGCTGGCGCAAGCCGATCGTGATCGGTCGCCACGCCTTCGGCGACCAGTACCGCGCCACCGACATGGTCGTGCCCGGCGAGGGCAAGCTCGTGCTCAGCTTCACCCCCGCCGACGGCTCGCAGCCGATCGAGCTCGACGTGTATGACTTCCCCGGCGGCGGCATCGCGCTGGCGATGTACAACCTCGACGACTCGATCCGCGACTTCGCGCGCGCCTCGATGCGCTATGGCTTGGAACGCGGCTACCCGGTGTACATGTCCACCAAGAACACGATCCTCAAACGCTACGACGGGCGCTTCAAAGACATCTTCGCGGAGGTCTACGAGACCGAGTTCAAAGCGGAGTTCGAGGCCGCCGGGCTCACCTACGAACACCGCTTGATCGACGACATGGTCGCCGCCTGCTTGAAGTGGGAAGGCGGGTATGTGTGGGCGTGCAAGAACTACGACGGCGACGTGCAATCCGACACGGTCGCCCAGGGCTTCGGCTCGCTCGGGCTGATGACGAGCGTGTTGATGACCGCCGACGGCAAAACGGTCGAGGCCGAGGCCGCGCACGGCACCGTCACTCGTCACTACCGCTCCCACCAGCAGGGCAAGCCCACCTCCACCAACCCGATCGCCTCGATCTTCGCGTGGACGCGCGGCCTCGAGGCACGGGGGCGGATGGACGGCACCCCCGACGTGAGCGCCTTCGCCGACACGCTCGAGCGCGTCTGCGTGCAGACGGTGGAAGGCGGCAAGATGACCAAAGACCTCGCGCTACTGATCGGGCCGCAGGAGCCGTGGCTCACCACGCAGGAGCTCCTCGCCGCGATCGATGAGAATCTCAAAAAGGAGATGGACTGATGAAGATCACCGATGGTGCGGTTACCGGCGCTCGGACGGCGCCCGTCGCAGTCAGCAGGGCCGACAAGATGGAGGCGCGAGCATGGACTCTCCCGTGAAGGTGACCGTCACCGGCGCGGCCGGTCAGATCGGCTACAGCATCGTCTTTCGCATCGCCTCCGGCCAGCTGCTCGGCCCCGACACGCCGGTCGATCTGCGCCTGTTGGAGATCCCGCAGGCGATGGGCGCCTTGGAGGGTGTGGCGATGGAGCTGATCGACTGCGCCTTCCCTTTGCTCACCGGCCTCGACCTGCACAACGTTCCGGCCGACGCCTTCGACGGCGCGAACGTCGCGTTGCTCGTCGGCTCGCGCCCGCGCACGAAGGGCATGGAGCGCGCCGAGCTGCTCTCCGCCAACGGGGAGATCTTCACCGTGCAGGGCAAGGCGTTGAACGCCGCCGCCGCCTCCGACGTGAAGGTGCTGGTCGTCGGCAACCCCGCCAACACCAACTGCCTGATCGCGATGAACAACGCGCCCGACATTCCCCGTGAGCGCTTCACAGCGATGCTGCGCCTCGACCACAACCGCGCCGTCGCCCAGCTCGCCGCCAAGCTCGCGGTGCCGGTGGGCGACATCTCGCAGATGGGCGTGTGGGGCAATCACTCACCCACCATGTACCCCGACCTCTTTCACGCCCAAGTGGGTGGCGCCACCGCCGCTGAAGCCGTCGACGACCAGGCGTGGATCGAGGAGGAGTTCCTCCCCGGTGTCGGCAAACGCGGCGCCGCGATCATCGAGGCGCGCGGCGCCTCCTCGGCGGCCTCCGC
>DATMMB010000187.1:0-2992 GCA_035569895.1 Solirubrobacteraceae bacterium
GCGAGGAGGAGTACCTGCAGATCCTCTTCTGGCTGCAGGAGGCCGGCCTGCCGATGACCGGCGCGAACGTCGCCCGCGCGATGCAGCTCTCCGCGCCGACCGTGCACGAGATGGTGGGGCGCCTGGAACGCGACGGTTACATCACCCGTGGGCAGTCCCGCGCGATCGCCTTCACCTCCGAGGGCGCGGCGCAGGCGGAGAGCATCGTGCGCCGCCACCGCCTGATCGAGCGCTTCCTCACCGACGTGCTCGGTGTCCCCTGGGACGAGGTGCACGAGGAGGCCGAGCGCCTGGAGCACGCGATGTCGCCGGTGCTCGAAGAGCGAATGCTCGCCGCGATCGGCGACGCCACCACCTGCCCCCACGGCCACCCGATCGTCGCCGGCGCACGCGAGCCGGGGGTCCCGCTCGCCGATGTCGAGGTCGGCGCCTCGGTGCGCGTGCTGCGCTTCGAGAACGAGGCGGAGGACCTGCTGCGTTACCTGAAGGAGTCGGGCCTACACCCGGGCCTGCAGGGCACGCTCGCCGTCCACGACCGCGGCGAGGTCTTGCTCGAGACGGCCGACGGCCGCCGCTGCGCGGTAACCCCCTCAGTCGCCGAGACGGTCTCGGTAGTCGCCGACCCATCACCGCCGCCGCGCACCGCACTGCCCGAGCAGTTGGTCTTGGGACAGCGGCGGTATGGGAGGTAGCCTGGTGCGAATGCCGGCGCCTGGCGGCGTCCTCGCTCGCTCGTGTGCAGAGCACACTTCGCTCGCTGCGTCCTTGCCAGGCTTGGCCTTCGCACGTCAGGAGGTTTGCGTGGCGCCGGTGTCGCGTGGGGACTACGCCGCCACCGACTGCACGGCGCGGTAGGCGGCGACGAGGCGGGCCACACCCTCCTCGATCTGCTCCGGCGCGACGCCCGAGTAGGCCAGGCGCAGCGTGTTCTCGCCGCCTTCGAGCAGGAAGTCGGTGCCCTTCACGAACGCGACGCCGCGCTCCGCCGCCGCGTGGTGCAGGGCGGCGACATCGGTGCCCTCGGGCAGCGTCACCCACATGAAGTAGCCGCCCTCGGGGGTGACGAACTCGGCCTCCGGCAGCTCCCTGTGGAGCGCCACCTCGAGTGTGTGTGCGCGCTTGGCGAGCGCGGTGCGAACCGTCTCGATCGAGCGCTCCAGCGCGCCGGAGGCGCAGAACTCGTACACGATCGACTGCGCCACCATGTTGGGCGAGATGTAGGTGTTGGTGGCGATGCGCGCGATCGCTGCGATCGTGTCCGGCGGCCCGATCAGGTAGCCGACGCGGATGCCGGGACAGACGGTCTTCGAGAACGACGACGCGTACACCACCCGCTCGGAGTCGAGCGACAGCATCGTCGGGAGCTTCTCGCCGCTGAAGCGCAGCTCGACGTACGGGTCGTCCTCGAACACGTTGAAGTCGTGCTCGGCCGCCAGCGCCAGCAGCGCTCTGCGCTTCTCGATCGAGAGCGTGTAGCCGGCGGGGTTCTGGAAGTTGGGGATGATGTGCGCGAGCTTCGGACGCATCGCCACGGCCGACGGCCCCACCGTGGTGGGTGGGCTTCCATTCAGCAGCGCCGCCAGCGCGTCGGTGTCGATCCCGTCCGGACGCAGCTCCACCTGCTGCACGCGCGCGCCGCGCTCGCGCAGCGACAGCAGTGTGCGGTCGTAGGTGGGACGCTCCACCACCACCGCGTCGCCCTCCTTGACTAGATGGTCGAACAGGAACGCGTCGGCCTGCATCGAGCCGTTGGTGACCAGCACGCGGTCGGGCGCCACGCCGTGGCGTTCGGCAATCCAGGTCCGCAGCCGTGGGTAGCCAACCGAAGTGCCGTACGCGGTGGCGCCGGCCGGATCGTTGGCGAACGCGCGCGCAGCTGCATCCTTCAGGCCCTCGACGTCGACGATGTCGAGCGACGGCGCGCCGCGCGCAAAGGAGATCGTCGAGTCGGCCATGCGCGGAAGCTTACGCTGGTCGAAACGGGGATGCTCGCCGAACGGGGATTCGCGCCGTAGGCGCGTGTCTCCCCGCTTCGGTCGAAGGCGAGTGTCTCCCGGCTTCGGTCAGACTTCGTCGAAGGTCAGCAGCACGCGGCCGTCGGCGATCTCGCGTACGCTGAACTCGCTGTCGACCGCGCGGCGCAGCTCCCCTACCAGCGCCGCCGGCGTAGCCAGGCGCACGTCCACCACCGCGTGGCTGGCCTCGAAGCGGCGCACCGCTGCCTCCGCCACGAACGCCAAGCTGGCCAGCTGCCGCTCAAACGCGGTGAGCGCGGCGATGTCGTAGAACGGCCCCACACCCAATTCCACGCGGCCCTCGAACAGCACATCCTCCGGGCCGGGCGCCGCGGTTGGGACCGCGGGTGAAGGCTCCGCCGGCCGTGCCGACGAGGTGAGACCCGACATCACGCGACCCAGCAGCGCGTCGTACTCGTCCGCCAGGTCGCGCGCGAAACGCTCCAGCCGATCGCGGAAGCGCCGCAGCTCGGCGAGGCTCGCCAGCTGTGCGTCGCTCGGGGGTTGGCGCTCCTGGGGTGCGCGCTCCTGGGGTGCGGCCGCGGCCTGCGCCGACTCGGGCGGCGTCGTGAAGCTGAGCGGTTGCCCCGTCTCGGGGCGGCCGACAGCAGTCGGCTGCTCCGGCGCGGGCCGATCTTGCGGGACGGGCGCGCGCGGCGCGAGCGGCGGGGCCGGCGTCACGCGTGGAGTGGACATCGGGGGCGCCGATGGGCTGTATGTCGGCGTCGCAGACGGAGTGGGTGCCGGCGGCGCTGGTGGTGCTGGCGGTAGGGGCGCCGCCGCGGTCGAAGCGAACGGGCTCGGCGGCTCGATCGCCTCGTCCACCAGCCTCCCTCCGGTCTCGCCCAGCTCGAGCGGGGGCGTCGGGGTGGCCCCGCCCGGCTCGGGCTCGGGCAGGGGCATCAGGGTGGCGCCGCCCGGCTCGGGCGGAGGCGTCGGGGTGGCACCGCCCAGCTCGCGGCGCCTGCCGATCGAGC
>DATMMB010000188.1:0-5873 GCA_035569895.1 Solirubrobacteraceae bacterium
GCGCCAAGCGGGGAGAGCCCGTCAACCTTGATCAACTGCAGCGGATCACCGGTGAGCTCGGCGTCGCCGTTCAATTTGGCGGCGGTTTGCGCTCGGCGGGGGCGATTGCGGCGGCGTTTGACGCGGGCGCCAACCGAGTGATCCTGGGCACGGCGATCTTCACCGAACCGTCGCTGCTGTTTCGCGCGATCGAGACATATGGCGTCGACCGCGTACTGGTTTCGATCGACGCGCGCGGCGGCTACGTCGCGACGCACGGCTGGGTCGAGGCGACCGAGGTGCCGGCGCGCGAAGCGATCGAGCGCTGGCATGGAGATGGCGAGGGCGTGAAGCATTTCGTCTTCACGAGCATCGACCACGACGGCATGCTCGACGGCCCCGACCGCGCCGAGGTGATGATGGCCGCTCGCGCGGCCGGCGACGGGACGGTGATCATCTCCGGAGGGATCGGCGAGCTGGAGCACATCGGTGCGCTTGCGCGCCTGCGCAGGGAGGAGGACCTCGACGGCCTCGCCGGCGTGATTGTCGGCAAGGCGTTGTACGAGGAGCGCTTCACGGTTGCGCAGGCACAGGCGGCACTTGCTGGTTGACCGGCTGGACGCTACGGTGAGCGCGTGCACCTCAAGCGCGTGATTCCCTGTCTGGACGTGGCAGCTGGGCGCGTGGTGAAGGGCGTCGAATTTGTCGACATCCGCGACGCCGGTGACCCGGTGGAACTGGCGGCGCACTACGACCGCGAGGGCGCCGACGAGCTGGTGTTCCTCGATATCACCGCCACCCACGAGCGGCGCGAGACAATCGTCGAGCTGGCGCGACGCACAGCCGACGAGGTGTTCGTGCCGTTCACGATCGGCGGCGGCA
Source organism: Solirubrobacteraceae bacterium (assembly GCA_035569895.1). Classification (GTDB taxonomy): domain Bacteria; phylum Actinomycetota; class Thermoleophilia; order Solirubrobacterales; family Solirubrobacteraceae; genus Palsa-744. Next base: position 862 of record DATMMB010000188.1, read on the forward strand.
TCCGCTCAGTGCGCGACGCGCAGGCGGTGCTCGATGCGGGCGCCGACAAGGTGTCGGTCAACTCCGCCGCGCTGGCCCGCCCTGAGCTGATCGACGAGCTGGCGAGCGTGTTCGGCGCACAGTGCGTGGTGCTCGCGATCGACGCCCGCGCGCGGCCCGCCAGCGGCGCTGGGAGCGATCGGCCGCCAACGCCCGCCAACGGCGCGAACGGAGCGGACGCTGCCCTGGGGCGCGCCTGGGAGGCGTACGTCGCCGGCGGGCGCACCCCCTCCGGGCGTGACGTGCTGGCGTGGGCGCGCGAAGCGACGGAGCGGGGGGCAGGGGAGATACTGCTGACCAGCATGGACCGCGACGGCACGAGCGACGGCTACGACCTCGCGCTCACCGCGGCGGTGAGCGCCACGGTGGGGGTGCCGGTGATCGCCTCCGGCGGCGCGGGCGAGCTTTCGCACCTCGCCGGCGCGCTGAACGCCGGCGCCGACGCGGCGCTGTGCGCGTCGATCTTCCACTACGGCGCCCACACGATCGGCGAGGCCAAGACATATCTGCACGAGGCCGGCATCGCGGTGCGCAGATGACGCTCGCCACCTCCTTCACCGCCGCCGTACCGGCGGCTGACGAGTTGCTGGAGCGGCTGCGCGCACACCCGGGCGGAGAGGAGCTGCTGGCGCACGCGCCGGCCGGCGCCCACCTCGTGGGCGGCGCCGTGCGCGACTTGTTGGTCGAAACGGGGATGCGAGCCGTAGGTGCGTGTCTCCCGGCTTCGATCGAAATGGGGATGCTGGCCGTAGGCGAGTGTCTCCCGGCTTCGATCGAAACGGGGATGCTGGCCGAAACGGGGATTCGCGCCGGAGGCGACTGTCTTCCCGCTTCGGTCGGAGGCGACTGTCTCCCCACTTCGGTCGGCCGCGCCCCTCGCGAGCTGGATGTCACGGTGGCCAGCGGCGATACGCCCTTCGGCGCAGCCGCGACGCAGCTCGCAACGGCGCTCGCCGCGTGCCTGGGCGCCTCCGCCACGGTGAGCGTGCACGAGCGCTTCGGCACGGCGGTGGTGGCGTGGGACGGCGGTAAGATCGACATCGCCACGGCGCGCCGCGAGCGCTACCCCGCGCCCGGCGCGCTTCCCGCAGTCGAGGGGGGGTCGTTGGAGGAGGATCTGCAGCGGCGCGACTTCACCGTGAACGCGATCGCGATAGCGCTCAGCGGCGAGCGGGCGGGCGAGCTGTGCGCGGTGCCACATGCGCTCGAGGACCTGCGCGCGGGGCTGCTGCGAGTGCTGCACGAGCAGAGCTTCCGCGACGACCCCACGCGGCTGTTGCGCCTCGCGCGCTATCGGGCCCGGCTGGGCTTCGCGATCGAGGAGCACACCGCCCGGCTCGCCCAGGAGGCGATCGCCGCGGGCGCGCCGCGCACCGTCTCGGGCGCGCGCATAGGCGCCGAGCTGCGCCTCGCGCTCGGCGAGCGGGACGCGATCGCCGCGCTCACCGCGCTGGAGGAGCTCGGCGTGCTTGCGGCGCTTCACCCGAAGCTCGGCTTCGACGCGAAGCTCGCCGGCAACGCGCTCCGCCTGCTCGCCGGTGCCGCCGAGGGCGGCGCCGAGCAGGCTGTCCGGGCCGACCTGCTGCTGCTGGCGATCGTGCTGCAGCCGCTGGCGGAGGAGCCTTCGCACAGCATCGACGAAATCGAGGAGCAGATCGCCACACTGCTGCACACCCTCGAGTTCCCGGCGTCCGAGGCCGAGCGCGCGCTGCACGCGGCGCTCTGCGCGGTGGCGTTGGAGGAAGAGCTCGCCCACACGGAAACGGGCTCGGAGATCTACGAGCTCGCCTCGTGCGATTCGCTGGAGGTCGTCGCGCTGGCGGGTGCGGTCGGCGAGCAGCGCTTGAGCGACGCCGGCGTGTCGGCGTACCGCTGGCTCACTGAGCTGCACAGGGTGCGGTTGCGGATCACCGGTGACGATCTGCTCGCCGCCGGCGTGCCCGAGGGTCCGCAGATCGGCCGCCGCTTGCGGGAGACGCTGCTGATGCGCTTGGACGACGAGCTTCCCGACGAGCGCGAGCCGCAGCTGCGGGCAGCGCTCGCGGTACGGTGACCCCGATGCGCTACGAGCTGCCCGGCGGCGGGCAGGCGTCGTTCACCACGCGCGTCGAGGGCAACCTCTCGACGCTGCGCGGCCCCGACCCCGAGCACGGGCGCGAGCGGCGCGAGCATCTCTGCGCGGGGCTCGACCTGGACTGGCTGTGCGCGAGCCGCCAGGTGCACGGAGCCGCCGTGCAGCGCGTCATGGCGCTGGCCGAAAGGGGGATGCTGGCCGCTTCGGGGATGCGAGCGAAGCGAGTGTCCCCCGAATCGGTCGACGGCGAGTGTCTCCCCACTTCGGTCGAAGGCGAGTCTCTCCCCGCTTCGGTCGAAACGGGGGCTCGCGCCGTAGGCGCGTGTCTCCCGGCTTCGGTGCGCGGCAGCGGGGAAGCGGTGGCGCTGGACGCCGACGGCCACGCGACCGCACTGCACGGGGTCGGCGCGATGGTGCTCGTCGCCGACTGCCTGCCGGTGGCCCTCGGCGCCGAGGGCGCGGTCGCCGCGCTGCACGCCGGCTGGCGCGGGCTCGCGGCGGGGGTGCTGGAGGAGGGGGTGCGCGCCCTGCGCGAGCTGGGGGGCGATGGGGAGATCGCCGCGGTGATCGGCCCGGGCGCGCGCGTGTGCTGCTACGAAGTCGGCGAGGAGGTGCACGCCGTGTTCGGCGGCGTCCATCGCGCGGGGCGCAACCTCGACCTCGCCGCGCACGCACGCGAGCGCCTGCGCGCCGCCGGGGTGGCGAGCGTCGAAGAAGTGGGGGTGTGCACGATCTGCGACGAGCGCTTCTTCTCGTACCGCCGCGAAGGCGACGCCGCGGGGCGCCAGGCGGGGGTCGCATGGCTGAGCTGACCGCGGCGGCACGACACCGGCCTGCCGATGCTCGATCGATTGGGGCGGGCGGGCTCACAACCCGTCACCGGCGCCGGATTCTCACCCGTTATCGGTGGATCCAGGTGAGCGGTTGGACACTCGGTGGCTGAGCTGATCGCCGACATCACCGCCGGGCGCGTGCGCGCCAACCTCGTGCGGGTACGCGACGAAGTCGTGCTTGCCGCCGTCGCCGCCGGCCGCGACCCCTCCGAGGTGCAGGTGCTCGCCGCCACCAAGTACGTGCCACTCGAGCAGCTGCCCGCGCTCGCCGACGCGGGCGTGTGGGTGGTGGGGGAGAACCGCGCCCAGGACCTGCAGCGCAAGGTCGCGGCCCTCGGCGAGCGCTTCGCATGGCATTTCATCGGCCAGCTGCAGAGCGGACGGGTGGGGCTGATCGTCCCGCACGTGCGGCTGATCCACTCGCTCGCCAGCGAGTCGGCGCTGCGTGCGCTGGAGCACCACCGGGAGGCGGCGAGGCCGGGGATGGAGGTGCTCGTACAGGTGAACGTCGCGCGCGAGACCGGCAAGGCGGGTGTGCTGCCCGAGGAGCTGCCCTTCTATCTTGAGCGCTCGCCGTTCCCGGTCGCCGGGCTGATGACGATGCCCCCACAGGTCGCCGACCCCGAGGAGAGCCGCCGCTGGTTTGTCGCCCTGCGCGCGCTCGCGTGGGAGCACCGCCTGAGCGAGCTGTCGATGGGCACCTCCCAGGACTACCCGATCGCGGTTGAGGAGGGAGCGACGATCGTCAGGCTGGGCTCCGCGCTGTTCCGGTAGACGGCGTGAGCAGAGTAGGATATGCAGGGATAATCGCGTCCTCCGCGAACATCCCAACTTAGAATGGCGTTCCGCGACTCATGGCACCGTGCGCTCGTGTACTTCGGCCTCGCCGAGGAGTACCACGAGGCCTACGAAGAAGACGCCCCCCACGAGACGGAGCTCGAGGATCGCTATCGCGAGCGACCCAACGTCAGACGCCTGCGCCGCCGCCGCGACGACTTCGACGAGATCTTCGCCGAGGACGAGCCGCCGGCGCGCGCGGGAATGCGCACGGGCGGCGCGCCGACCACCGTGCTGCGCTCCGTCGGTCGCAGCAACGGCGACGTGCGCGTGCACCTTGTGATCCCGAAGTCGTTCAACGATGCGCAGCAGGTCGCCGACCGCTTCAAGGACTCGATCCCGGTGATCCTCAACCTGCAGGGCACCGAAACCGATCTCGCCAAGCGCCTGATCGACTTCGCGTCCGGGCTCACGTACGCACTTGACGGCGGCATGCAGAGGATTGCCGACAAGGTGTTCATGCTCACCCCGCGCAACGTCGAGATCTCCGCGGAGGAGCGCGCACGGCTTATCGAGAAGGGCTTCTTCAATCAGTCCTGACGCGCGCGACGGCCTGCGCCTGGCTGCGTCCTCGCCCGCTCGTGTGCTGGCCGATCAGACGATCCCGTCGATCGTCTATCGATCACACTTCGCTCACTGCGTCCATGCCGAGCTTGAGTCTCCCGCGTCCGGGGCGTTGTTCGGCTGCATTACTCTGGGGTCCCCATGCAGATAGGTCTGATCGGAGCCGGCAACATGGCGCGCGCGCTTGCGCGTGGCTGGGGGCGCCCGGTGCTGTGCTTTGACCCTGTCGCCGAGCGCGCCCAGGCGCTCGCGCAGGAGACCGGAGGGACGGCGCTTGCCGGAAACGCCGAGGTGGCGGCGCATGCCGAGCTGGTGGTGCTTTGCCACAAGCCGCCGCTGCTGGAGCGCGTCGCCGAGGAGGTGGCGCCGCACGCGCGCGCGGTCGCATCGATTCTCGCCGCCACGCCGCTGGACGCGCTCAGGCGTGCATACCCCGATCGTCCCGTGTATCGCTTCATCCCGTCGCTGCCCGCGGAGGTCCGCCGAGGCGCGATCGTGCAGGCCGCCGACGAGCCTCAGGAGGCAGCGCGCGACGCGCAGGTGCGCGAGCTGTTCGCCGAGCTCGGCGAGCTGGTGGTGCTCGACGACGCCCTCCTCGACGTGGCGATGGGCCTGATGTCGTGCGCGCCCGCGTACGTGGCGCTGATCGCCGAGGCGCAGATCGA
>DATMMB010000189.1:0-8162 GCA_035569895.1 Solirubrobacteraceae bacterium
ACTCGCGCACGTGGGTGGCGCGACGGTGATCACGCTCGCGCCCACCTGCCCGGAGCAGCGCCGCCGCGCCCGCGAGCTGCGCTGCCGCCAGCGGCGAGTAGGCGCTCAGCACCGTGCCCTGCGGCTTCAGCTGCCCGTCGAGATAGGGCGCCGCGGCGCTCTGCTGCAGCGCGTTTTCCAGGCTGGCGCCGTAGGGCAGCTCGATCACCCAGGCGTCGGCGATCGGCGGCAGCGGCGTCTTGGGCTTTTCGCCTTCGCCTTCGCCTTCGCCCTTGGCCGCGGGCGTGGTGGAGGAGGTGGGAGACGGCGAGGAGGCGGTGCGGGTGTGCGCAGCGGGGTTGGCGTGGTGTGAGGACGTGGAGGCCGCGCCGCTCGCCCCACTGCTCGTTTCTGCTCCCGCGCTCGACGCTTCGCTCGTCGAGGAGGGTGTCGGCTGGGCGTTGTTCGCGTGCGGGGCGGTGGCGCCGGAGGAGAGCAGCGGCTCGCTGCCCGCGCTCGTGGCCGAGCCCAGCGCCAGCAGCGTGAGCACCCGCCCGAGCGCCGCCGCGCGTGCGCCGCTCGCCAGCGAGGCCGCCGGACCGGGGCCGATCAACGCCCCCGTCGCGATCCCCAGCGCGAGCATCGCCGCCGTGAGGATCGCGCCGGTTTTGCGCGTCGGCAGCCTTGGCACCGGGGGCGGCGGCGCGGATGGGTGGATTGGTGGGGCGGTCATCGCTTGGGTGTGGGGCCAGTCATCGCTTGGGTGTGGGGCGGTTGTCGGGCTGGTGGTGCGAGCGCGTGATGGCGATGCGGCTGGTGACGGCGTGTGGGTCGGTGGGGCTGTAGGTCAGCGATGCGTGTGGGTCGGCAGTGGCGTGGTGCCGGCGACACGGCGGCGACGGCTTTGGCGGCGTCGGGGTCGCTCGCGAAGCCGAGCACAACTCCGACCTTATCGATATGTTCTACAAAATAGCTAATCCTGATCTTGATTATGAAGATTATGGTAGGCTGCCCATCCGCACGTTGTCAAGCAGGGCCCGCCGCGCACTCGCCGGGCGAGCCCCTACCCCACCCGGAGGCCCAATAACATGCATCGAATCCGCCGCAAAGAGGACGCCGCCGGCCGCCGGCCGGGCCGGGGCCCTCTTTCTCGCCTCGCCGCATCGCTCGCGGCTGTGACCCTCATCGGGAGCGCGGTGCCCGCGATCGCCTCGGCTGCGAGCGTGATCACGATCAGCGGCGCCACCGCCTCCTTCCCGCTCGTGCAGCTGCTCGCGCACAAGTACTCCAAGCTCGAGCACAACAGGGTGACTTTCCGCGTCTCCCAGGGCGGCTCCACCGTCGGCGTCAACGACGTCGACGCCGGCCGCGTGACGATCGCCGACGTCTCCCGCGACCCGCTGCCGACCGACCCCGCCGGCCTCGACTTCTATCCGATCGCCGAATACGGGATCTGCATCGTCACCAACAAATCCAACCCCGTCGCCTCGCTGAACGAAGCCCAGATCCAGGCGATCTTCGAGGCCAAGGACAAGGAATGGAGCCAGGTGCCGGGCGCCTCGGCGTCGGGGCCGATCGACCTGATCAGCCGCACCTCGACGGCCGGCGTGCTCACCAACTTCAAGACGCTGTTCCTCGCCAACAAGTCGGTCGCTGCGACGGCCACCGAAGCGCCCTCCGAGGGGCAGCTCGCGCAGGATGTCGCCAACGACCCGCGCGGAATCGGCTTCCTCTCCAACTACCGCGCCGACCAGGGCACCGTCAACTCGGTCGCCTACAACGGCGTCGCCTGCACTCGCGCCAACGTCGCCTCCGGGCAGTACACCGCGACCGCGCGCTTCTACGAGGTGACGAAGGGCCCCGCCACCGGCGCGGCCGCCAACTTCATCTCGTGGATCAGAACGAGCAAGGCGGCCCGCAAGATCATCTCCACCGAGTGGGTGCCGGTGAAAGCCTCTTAGGTGCTCAACCGCCTGCGCAACCCCTGGCCCGACCACCGCGCCGAGCGCACGCTCGGCGCGGTGGCGCTGTTCGCGTGCCTGTGCGTGCTCGCGATGATCGTGCTCGTCGCGCAGCGCGCCTGGCCGATCTTCGCCCACAACGGCCTCTCGTGGCTGGGCTCCGGCGGCAGCCTCAAGGCGCAGATCGAAACGATGCTGAACGCCCCCGGCAACCCGCCGGCGTCGGCCTACCACCTGCGCGCCTGGCCGATCATCTACGGCACGCTGCTGATCACCGGGCTGGCCGTGCTGCTCGCACTGCCGCTTGCGCTGCTCTCCTCGATCTTCATCGTCGAGCTCGCCCCCGTGCCGATGCGCCGCACGATGGTGCGGGTCGTGCGGGTGCTCGCCTCTGTCCCCTCGGTGGTGTGGGGCCTGATCGGGATCCTCGTGCTCGTGCCGTTCATCGGCAACCACGTCATCAGCCCCTCGCAGCGCGCGTCGATGGAGGGGACGGTGCAGCTCACCGGCGCCGGGCTCGCCCCGGCGGTGCTCGTGCTCGCGCTGATGATCACGCCGATCATGGTGGCGCTGATCTGCGACGCGCTCGTCGCCGTGCCCGCCGCCTGGCGCGAGGGCGCCGCCGCGCTCGGCGTCAACCGCGTACGTGCGATCCGCGCCGTCACGCTGCGGGCAGTGCGACCCGCGATCGTCGCCGCCGCCGTGCTCGCCACCGCGCGCGCGCTGGGCGAGGCGATCATGATCTCGATGGTGTCGGGCTCGATCTTCTTCGCGCCGCGACCGGGCGACGGGGCGACGTTCTTCTTCGAGCCGCTGCGCTCGCTCGCCTCGACGATCGTCGACTACCACGAAGGGATCAGCGCTCCGGCGCTCAGCGCCGCGCTGTACGCCTTCGCGCTGCTGCTGCTGTTCTCCGCGTTCGTGCTGTCGATCGGCGGCTACCTGATCAAGCTGCCGCTGCGCCGCTACCAGGTGCGCCCATGAGCACGTTCGTCTCCCAACCGGCTGAGCGGCCGGCGCGCTCGCGCGGCCGCGGCTCCTCGATCCGCGCCTGGCGCTGGAGCGACCGCCTGCTGCTGCTCGCCGCCTGGGGCGCCGGCCTCACGCTGTGCGCCGTGGTCGCCGCGGTCGTCCTGTACATGGCGCTCCGCGGCATCGAGTACCTGAGTCCGACGCTGCTCTTCAGCCGCCCCGCCGCCGGCCTCACGCAGAGCCAGACCGGCGGTTTTCTCGACCCGCTGCTCGGCACGCTGCTGCTGACCGCGATCGGGATCGCGATCGCCGCGCCGCTGGCGATCTGCTCGGCGCTGTGGATCGTCGAGTATGGGCAGGGCGGACGCGGACGTCAAACGCTGACGCGGGTCGTCGAATCGAGCATCGAGATCGTCGCCGGCACGCCCGACATCGTGATCGCGTTCGTCGGCCTCGCGCTCTTCCAGCTGCACCTGTTCGCGTGGGCCTCCGAAGTCGGCGAAGGCGGCGGTGTCACCGGCAAGTCGTTCCTCGCCGCCGGCACGATGATGTCGCTGATCGCGCTGCCCCCGATCTTCGTCGCCGTGCGCGACGGCTTGCAGGGCGTGCCGGCGCACACGCGCGAGGCGGCGTTCGCGCTCGGCAAGACGCGCGTTGCGACGATCCGGCGCGTGCTGCTGCCGAGCGTGCGTGCCAACATCGCCACCGGCGTGACGCTCGGCGTCAGCCGCATCATCGCCGACACCGCGATCGTGGTGGTGCTGCTCGGCGACACGCTGCGGATCGAACCGCAGGCGCACGGCGGCCTGCCGGTGCTGGGCCTGCTGAAAGGGACCGGCTCCTCGCTGACCAGCTTCATCTACGACAACTCGCCCGCGGGCGAAGCCGGCGCACCCCAGAAGGCCTACGCGGCGGCCTTCGTGCTGCTGGCGTTCGTGCTCGCGCTCAACCTGCTCGTCGAACGGATCAGCCGCGCCCGCGCGCGTTCGACGGGCTTCGTCGCCGCCGTCGAGGGAATCGTGTGAAAAACGGCCCACAAGATCGTTTTAGTCTTTATAGTGTGGAATGTGAGGAATCGAGCAGAGGCGCGTGGGACCCACGCCGCGAAGGCCTTGCGATGAGCGAGCCGGAGCAGGTGGCGGCGTTGGCGTCCAACACCCCACCCGAACAGCGCCCGCGGGCGGCGGCGGAGCGCGCCTACCTGCCGGTGCCCCCGGGCGCCACGCCCCGCGTCCACACCCCGCTCGGGTTCGACCGCGTGCCGCCCGTGCGCACGATCGTGCTCGACCGCCCGCCCGAGCCGGTGCGCCCGCCCGAGCAGCGCGAGGCGCTGCGCCCGGCGCAGGCGCTGGCCGGCCCCGAGCGGCTGCTGCTCGAGGGCGTCACCGTCTCCTACGGCGGCGCCAGCACCCTGGGCCGGCGCGGCGCCAACGCCGTGCGCTCGGTCTCCCTCTCGATCCACCAAGGGGAGGTGCTGGCGCTGATCGGGCCCTCCGGGTGCGGCAAGACGACCCTGCTGCGCACGCTCAACCGGCTCACCGAGCTGACCCCGGGCGCTCGTCGCGAAGGGCGGATCCTGCTCGACGGCGAGGACATCCACGAGCTCGAAGACACGGCGCTGCGCGCACGCGTGGCGATGGTGTTCCAGCAGCCCAACCCCTTTCCGATGTCGATCTTCGACAACGTCGCGTTCGCGCTGCGCGAGCAGTCCCGCCGCCGCCCGCGCCGAGCGGATATCGAGCCGCTCGTGATCGACGCGCTGCGCCGCGCTGGTCTCTACGAGGAGGTGCGCGACGACCTGCACCGCCCGGCGCTGCGCCTCTCCGGCGGCCAGCAGCAGCGCCTGTGCATCGCGCGCGCGATCGCGCCGCGACCGGAGGTGCTGTTGATGGACGAGCCCTGCTCGGCGCTCGACCCGATCTCCACCGGCGTGATCGAGGAGCTGATCGGCGAGCTGCGCCGCGAGCTCGCGATCGTGATCGTCACCCACAACCTCGCCCAAGCGCAGCGCGTCGCCGACAAGGTCGCGTTCATGTACCTCGGCGACCTCGTCGAGTACGGCACCGCCGCGCAGGTGTTCGACGAGCCGCGCGCGCCGCGCACCCGCGACTATGTGCGCGGCGCGTTCGGCTAGGACGGCGGTGCGCACGATGGATGTGATCCCCCACCCCACCGCGGCCGACGGTGCCGCCGCCACGGCGACCTGCGCCGGCTGCGGCGCGCCGCTCGCGCCCGATCAGCGCTACTGCCTGGCGTGCGGGCGCCCCTGCTCGCCCGTGCGCCTCGCGTTCCTGGACGTGCTGCAGAGCGAACCGCAGACGGCGACGATGCCGATCCTCGGCGCGCCGCAGGCGGCCGGCTACGGGCCGCCGCCCGACCCGCCGGGGCTGGTCGGCTCCCTGCGCCGCTGGTCGGGTGTGTTCGGCCTGCTCGGCGTGCTGCTCGCGGCGCTGCTGATCGGGCTGCTCGTCGGGCACTGGCTGACGGGCGGCACGAGCACCGGCAAGCAGGTGTTCGAAGTGAAGGGCCTGGGCGCGCCCGCCGCTGCGCCCGCCGCTTCCTCCTCCGGCGCCGGCGTGTCCGGCACGTCCACCGGCGCGAGCGCGGGCTCCTCCTCCGGCCATCACAGCGCGGGAGCGAGCTCCGCCCAGTCGCACGGCGCGAGCGCCGCCAAGGGCGCAAGCGAAGGCGGCGTACACGAAAGCGCGTACGAAGAAAAGCAAGCCGCGCAGGAAGCTAAGACCACCAAAGCGCTGCCCACCGCGCACAAAACCTCCGCCGCCACGCTGCAGAAGCTCGAACACACCACCGGCAAGCAGCACGCCAAGGAAGTTCAGGCAGCGCTCGGCAGCGGCCCGATCGAAACCCACTGAGGCGCGCAATGGCCGCCGCAAGCTCCAACGGACAGCCTCACACCGGCGCCGACGACCACACGCGCGAGGAGCGTGTGGCGGTGGCGGCGGCGCACACCGGCGTGGCCGGAGCCGGCGCGCAGGTAGCCGCCGCGGGCGTCTCCGATCCGGCGGCCACCGGTGCCGGCGGCGCGCCCGCGCAAATGGACGCCCGGCCGCGGCTCGACGGGTCGCTGGCGGAGCTGCGCCGCGAGCGCGTGCGGCTCGCCGAGCGAGTCGCCTCGCTCACCTGGGACCTCGGCGGCCTGTGCTACGAGATGGCGATCCGCGACCACTACCGCCTCGACGTGCTCGCGCGGCACGCCGCCGAGCTGCAGCAGGCCGACGCCCAGCTCGGCGAGGTCGAGCGCCTGCTGGCCGCCGCGCAGGACGGCGTCGGCGGCAGCTGCCGCGCGTGTGGGGCGGTGCATAGCCGCGGCGCCGCCTACTGCTGGCGCTGCGGCGCGCCGCTGCTGATCGAGGCGCGCCCTTCTGTGGCGTAGGCCAGCTGAGCGTCGTGCCGATCAGACGCACGGAGGCGACGGGGACCGGGCCAGCGGCGCATGCGGCGCTGGCTTCAAGCGGCAACCAACTCCGCGTCGCCCACCAACTCGACGTCGACCCCCTGCTCGACCTCCTGCGCCACCGCCGCGGGCGGGCGCAGCACCAGCAGCGCGGCGAGGATGCCCACGCTGACGCACGCCGCGGCGACGACGTAGGCGAAGTGGTAGCCGCCGGTGAGCGCGCTCGGCAGCGAGTGCCCGGCGGCGCTCAGCGCATTGGTGTGGTCGGTGGCGATCGTCCCCAGCGTCGCCAGCCCGATCGCGCCGAACAGCTGCACCGACACGTTGATGATCCCCGACGCCAGGCCCGCGTCGCGGGGGGCGGAATCGGACATGCCCATGGTCAGCAGCGGCAGGAACGAGGCGCCGGCACCCAGCCCAAGTGTGAGGAAGGCGAAGAACAGGCCCGGGAAGTAGCTGGCGTGCACGCCCTGCACGGCCAGCAGCAGCAGGCCGACGACGATTCCCAGCAGCCCGCCCACCAGCGTGGGCACCGCGCCGAAGCGCTCCACGGCGCGCGCGGAGATGCCCATCGACATCACGGCGATCGCAATCGTCAGCGGCAAAAACGCCAAGCCGGTGTCGATCGCGTCGTAGCCCAGCACGCGCTCCAGGTAGAGCGCGCCGAGGAAGAACGCCGAGAACATCCCGGTGATCAGCAGGCCGCGCACGAGGCTCGAGCCCATCAGCATCCGCTGGCGCAGCACCCGCAGCGGCATGATCGGGTTGGCCAGCCGCGCCTCCAGCGCGAGGAAGCCGGCGAGCAGCGCCAGCGACGCGCCGCCCACGCCGAGCGTGCGCGCCGACAGCAGGCCGTATTCGCTTGACTTGACGATCGCGAACGCGCCCAGCATCGTCGCGATCGTGATCAGGATCGAGCCGAGCACGTCCACGCCGCCGGCGAGGCCGATGCCCTGGTTCTCCTCGATCAACATCGCGCCCAACACCAGCGCGGCGACGCCGATCGGCACGTTGACGAAGAAGATCCAGTGCCAGTCCAGTGACTGCGTGAGCGCGCCGCCGGCGAGCAGCCCCACCGAGCCGCCGCCAGCCGACACGAACGCGTACATGCCCATCGCCTTCGCCTGCTCCGCGCGCTGGGGGAACTCGGTGACGATGATCGCGAGGATCACGCTGGAGGCGACCGCGCCGCCGACTCCTTGGACGATGCGGGCGGCGATCAGCATCGTCTGATCCTGGGCCAGCCCGCACAGCACCGACGCCGCCGTGAACAGCACGAGGCCGGCGAGGAACACCTTCTTGCGCCCCACCAGATCGCCGAGTCGGCCCGCGAGCAGCAGGAAGCCGCCGAACGTGACGAGGTAGCCGTTGATGACCCACGTGAGGCTGCTCTGCGAGAAGTGCAGTTCGCGCTGGATCGACGGCAGCGCGACATTCACGATGGTGGCGTCGAGCACCATCATCAGCTGCCCGAGGCACAGCACCGCAAGCGCGATCCAGCGCCGGCGCTCGCGTTTGCGCTCGGCCGCCGACTCGCCCACGGCGGCGGTCTCGCCGGCGGCGGTGCTCTGCTGGAGGTCTTCTCTGCGTGCGGTGACGGTGCTCATGTCGCTCCTTCCGATCTCCGGGCCAGACAACAACATAGCATGGATCATCCATCTTATAAGTACCATCTTGTTATCAGTGATGGTTGCTACGGCGTGGTATAATCGGCGTGTTATGGGCGATCGCATGCACACAGCCGACCGGGGTGGCACGCACACCGCGGACCCGGGTGGCACGCACACCGCCGACCTGGGCTCGATGGTGCTGTTGACGCGACTCGCCAAGCAGGT
>DATMMB010000190.1:0-2592 GCA_035569895.1 Solirubrobacteraceae bacterium
AGGAGCCGGGCGACCGGGAGCTCTTCGTCATGTTCGCCGACGGCACCAGCGGCCACGAGAGCTATGGCGCCGGCCGTTTCCTCTACATCCCGATACCTGAGGGCGACACCGTGCCGGTGGATTTCAACAAGGCCTACAACCCGCCGTGCGCGCTCAATGAGTTCGCGACCTGCCCGCTGCCGCCGTGGCAGAACCGGCTCAGCTTGCGCGTCACGGCGGGCGAGAAGAAGTACGCCGGCGGCACCGACCACCACCTGTGACTCCCGGCGACGCAGGGCGCCAAAGTCGCGCCTTTGGCGCCCGGCAACGAAGCTGATGTCCGAAAAATCGCCGCAGGCGATTTTTCCAATTAACTAGGGCTCCCGCCGGCGCTCGATGCGCCGCTGCTCGATGCGCGCCGCAATCCGCGCACGCGCCGCGGGCGGGAACGTAAACCCGGGAGGCGCGAGCTGCGCGCGGAATGTTCCGACCGCGGCGATCACTCCTGTGCGTGCGGCGACTGCCGCGGCCGTCGCCGGCGGGAACGCCATGAAGGCATCGCTGCGCACTGCCGCGGACGTGGAGTCGGTCTGCGCATAGAACGGCAGCGAGCCGCTGACGCTCGTGAGCGATTCGTAGTCGCCGACGAACAAACCGCCGGAGTTGGGCGCGAGATCCATGTCGAAGGGCCCGGAGAGATGCGCCTCGGTGAAGTTGCTGCCGTCGCTCGAGCTGACGATCCACGCATCGGCGAGCAGCTCGCCGAGCGGCGCGAACACATCGTTGCGCAGGTCGTAATAGGTCACGGCGATGGTACCGCTCGCGTCCACGTGCACGGTGGGCGTGAAGGCCTGCACCGACGGCTCGCCGTTCACCTCGATCGGGGCCGACCAGGTGGCGCCGCCGTCGGTGGAGTGCGAGAGTGCGATGCCATCGTGCGCGCCGGCGGCGAAGCGTGAGTCCTGCCAGGCGACGTAGATGACCCCGCCTGGAGCCACGCTCACCGAGACGATGTCCGAGCCGTCGCGCACGGCCTGACCGGTCTTCGGATCCACCGTACCGTCGGGCTCGAGGTCGGCGATCGTCACGGGTGCCGCCGACCAGGTGCTGCCGTGATCGCCCGAGGAGACAAGGCGGGCGAGCGCCGCGGTGGTGCCACTGCCGGACTCATCGAGCTCCGTGAAGACGTCGAGCACCTGCGCAGTCGGCAGCACCGCGACCTGGTTGCCGAGCGTCTGGTTGGCGGGACCGGGGTCGTAGATGCTGCGCGCCGCGGCCCAGCTGGCGCCGGCGTCCGTGCTCACGGCGAGCGTGGCTGGCCCCGCGGTGGCGCCGCCGAGCCGGTCCCACACTGCGTACACATAGCTCGAATCGGTCGGGTCGGCGGTGATCGAGCCCTTGTCGTCGAAGAACGGTGCGGTGTCGGCGATGAGCGCCACCGGGGCGCTCCAGTTGAGGCCGCCGTCCACCGACTGCGCCACCAGCATGGCGCTCGATGAGCCGGGTGCCTGCGCGGCGCCCGTGAACGACAGTGACAGCGCGTACACCGTGCCGTCGGGGGACGCGGTGAGCCACACGTCGCTCGCGCGCGCATAGTCACCGGCGTTGCTGCTGTCGCCGCCCGTGCAGCGCGAGAAGGCCGCGTTCGCGGGCGTCCAGGTCATCCCGCCGTCGAAGGAGGTCGCGAGGCTCAGTCCCTGCGAGCCGCCGTTCGACCAGCGGTTCTGCTGCCAGGCCGCGATCACATTCATGGGATTGGTGGGATTGACGACCACCGAAGGCTCCGCGGCCGTGTCGGTGTAGAGCGTGCCGGTGGGGGCCACGCCATCGCAGCCCGGCGCGAAGGTCGAGGCCTTCGATACCTGTACCAGGGTGACCGAGCTGTAGGCGGGCGGCGTTGGCACCGTGCCGCCTCCCCCGCCTCCTCCGCCGCCGCCGCATGCCGCGAGCAGGGCCACGGGCATCGCGGCGAGAAACCGTGGCGCGCGCCTCATGCGCGGTGCCTCAGCCGTCGATGAAGATCGTGGCCGGATGCTCGAGGCACTCTTTCAGTGCCTGGATCATGGCGGCCGCGTCGTAGCCGTCGACAAAGCGATGATCGAAGGAGGAGGACAGGTTCATGGTGCGGCGGATGGCGATCGCACCTTCGAACACCACCGGGCGCTCGACGGCGCGGTTGACGCCGATGATCGCGACCTCGGGGGCGTTGATGATCGGGGTGCTGGCAATTCCGCCGAGCTTGCCGAGGCTGGTGATGGTGATGGTCGAGCCCGAGAGCTCCTCGCGCGTCGCCTTGTTGCTGCGCGCAGCCTCGCTCACGCGGCGCATCTGCGCCGCCAGCTCGAACAGCCCGAGCTGGTCGGCGTCGTGGACCACCGGGACCTTCAGTCCGTCGGGGGTCTGCGTGGCGATGCCCAGATGCACCGCCGAGTGGCGCACGATCACAGCGCGCTCGGCGTCGTATTGGGCGTTGCACTGGGGGAAGTCCTTCAGCACCCGCACCAGCGCCAGCGCCAGGAACGGCAGATAGGTGAGCGCGGGCGCGCCGCGCTCGAGCTTGCTGTTGAGGTGGCGGCGGAGCGACTCGAGCTCGGTGATGTCGAGCTCCTCGAC
>DATMMB010000191.1:0-12674 GCA_035569895.1 Solirubrobacteraceae bacterium
AGGCCCGGGCGTGCCCCGTCGCCGCGAACGGCGGCGGCAGCTCGCAAAATGATTTGAGCTGCGCCAGAGCGGGAACAATCACTCCAAAGAGCGCGGAACAGTCGTATTCCCCCTTCCCCGCTTGCCAAGATCCAAAAGCGTCTTTTAGCCGCGGGCAGACGTGCGGCTGAAGGGAGGGCCCCATGGAGGCTGCATCTATTCATCGTTCGGAGCCGATTCAGTCGATCCCGCGTCGAGAGCCGCCGCCGGGCGAGGCGTCGCAGACAGGCCTGTGGAAACCGGCCGATCCCGCGCCGCTGGGGCTGGCGGGCTTCGCGATGACGACGTTCGTGCTGTCGATGTTCAACTCGAACCTCGTCAGCGAAAAGGGCCTGCCGGTGGTGCTCGGGCTCGCGCTGGCGTACGGCGGGATCGTGCAGCTGCTCGCCGGGTTGTGGGAGTTCCGCACCGGCAACACGTTCGGCGCGGTGGCGTTCTGCTCATACGGCGCCTTCTGGATCTCCTTCTGGGCGCTGGAGGTGTTCTACGCCAAGCAGATCGGCGGCGACGTGGGTCACGCCGTGGGCGTGTACCTGTGGGCGTGGGCGATCTTCACGGCATACATGACGGTGGCGGCGTTGCGCGTGAACGTCGCGGTGCTGGCGGTGTTCGTGCTGCTGACTGCGACCTTCATCCTGCTGGCGATCGGCAACGTGGGCGCGCACACCACAGTCATCCACTGGGGCGGCTACGTCGGCCTCGCGACCGCGGCGGCCGCTTGGTACGCATCGTTCGCCGCTGTGGCAAACTCGACGTTCGGACGCACGATGTTCCCGCTGGTGCCGTTGAAACGGTAGCCCGACCCGAGCGATCGCGGCGCGGCGGGCGATACGCAGACGACGCGCGGCCGGCGAGGCGGAGGCGAGGCAGAAAGAGAAGGGAGGCAGCAGATGGCCACTGAATCCGGCCCGGTGACGGGCGAGGCGCTCGACCGCGAGCTGGCGGAACTGTTGGAGGTGGAGAAGTTCGAGCCCTCCCCGGAGTTCCGCGCGCAGGCGCTGCTGAGCGACCCGGCGGTGTACGAGCAGGCGGCGCGCGACCCGCAGGCGTGGTGGGCGGGGCAGGCGCGCCAGCTGCACTGGTTTCAGGACTGGGATACCGTGCTGGAGGACTCCAACCCGCCCTTCTACAAGTGGTTCACGGGCGGTCGCCTGAACGCCTCCTACAACTGCCTCGACCGCCACGTGCTGGCGGGCAGGGGCGAGCGCGTCGCCTTCCACTGGCGCGGGGAGGACGGGGAGGAGCGCGACATCACCTACGCGCAGCTGCTCGCCGAGGTGCAGCGCTGCGCGAACGCGCTGAAGGACCTCGGCGTGCGCAGGGGCGACGTTGTGGGCATCTACCTGCCGATGATCCCCGAGGTGGCGGTCGCGATGCTCGCATGCGCGCGGGTCGGCGCCCCGCACAACGTGGTGTTCGGCGGCTTCTCCGCGGAGGCGGTGCGCGAGCGGATGGAGTTCTCCGAGGCCAAGGTGCTGATCACCGCCGACGGCGCCGCGCGCAAGGGCAGGACGGCGGCGGTGAAGGACCGCGTGGACGAGGTGATGGGAGACCTCGACACGCTGGAGAAGATCGTGGTGGTGCGCAGCAAGGGCGTGCCGTGCCAGATGCGCGAGGGCCGCGACTTCTACTACGACGAGCTGCTGGCGAAGGCCGCGGCCGAGTGCCCGGCGGAGCCGATGGACGCCGAGCACCCGCTGTACATCCTCTACACCTCCGGCTCGACCGCCAAGCCGAAGGGCATATTGCACACCACCGGCGGCTACCTCACCGGCGTGGCGGCGACCCATCGCTACGTGTTCGACCTCAAGCCGGATGCCGACGTGTACTGGTGCGCGGCCGACGTCGGCTGGGTGACCGGCCATTCCTACATCGTCTACGGCCCGCTCGCCAACGGCGCCACGTCGGTGATGTGGGAGGGCGCGCCCGACTACCCGCACAGGGGGATCTGGTGGGAGCTGATCGAGCGCTACGGCGTGAGCATCCTCTACTGCGCCCCCACTGCGATCAGGGCGTGCATCAAGTGGGGCGCCGAGCACCCGAACAAACACGACCTCAGCTCGCTGCGGCTGCTGGGGACGGTGGGCGAGCCGATCAACCCGAAGGCGTGGCTGTGGTACCACAAAGTGATCGGCGGCGGGCGCTGCCCGATCGTCGACACGTGGTGGCAGACCGAGACGGGCGCGATCATGATCACGCCGCTGCCCGGCATCACCGCCACCAAGCCCGGCTCCTGCACGCGCCCGTTCCCCGGCGTGGAGGCCGAGGTGTACGACGAGGGCGGCGGCTATCCGCTCGAGCGCGGCCAGGGGTTGCTGGTGCTGAGGAGCCCGTGGCCGTCGATGCTGCGCACCTTGTACAAGGAGGACGAGCGCTACATCAAGACCTACTTCGAGCGCTTCGGCAAGGAGACCTACCTGGTGGGCGACGCCGCGCGGCGCGACGGGGACGGCTACTACTGGGTGATCGGGCGGATCGACGACGTGGTCAACGTGTCCGGCCACCGCCTCTCCACCGCCGAGGTGGAGTCGGCGATCGTCGCCCACCCCGACGTCGCCGAGGCGGCGGTGATCGGCCAGCACGACGAGGACACCGGCCAGGCGATCGTGGCGTTCGTGACGCTGCAGGGCGACCTCGAGGGCGACGAGCGCGAGCGCGAGGGGATCCGCGAATCGGTGGCGACGCGGATCGGAAAGTTCGCCCGGCCCAAGCGGATCATCTGGGCTGAGGACCTGCCGAAGACGCGCTCGGGCAAGATCATGCGCCGCCTGCTGCGCGACATCGCCGAGGGCCGCGCGCTGGGCGATGTGACGACCCTGCGCGACCCGGGCGTGACGGCGCAGCTGGAGCAGCGCGTGCGCGAGCTGCAGTCGCAGGAGGACGGCGGATAGGAGGGGGAGGAGGGGAGGATGCCCGCCCGCCCCCAGACCAGCCGGTAGCAAGTTCTCACCGGACGTTTAAGTTGGCGTGGGAGGCTGTCGGCTGATCGTGCCGATGCCAACCGACAACGGCGCCGGCGGCGCCCCCGCCGTCGAGACCCGCGGATTGACCAAGCGCTTCGGCGCACGCGCGGCGATCGACGGCGTCGACCTGTGCGTGCCGCGCGGCAGCGCGTTCGGCTTCCTCGGGCCCAACGGCGCCGGCAAGACGACGATGATCAGGATGCTGCTCGGCCTCACCCACCCGAACGCCGGGAGCATGAGCCTGCTCGGCCACCCCGTGCCGGCGGAGCGCGCGCAGGCGCTGCGGCGGGTGGGCGCGATCGTGGAGGAGCCGCGCTTTCACCCCAACCTGACCGGCCGCGAGAACCTGCGAATCGTGGCGGCGGCGCGCGGGCCCGAGGTGCGGGCGCGGATCGCGCCGGCGCTGCGCCGCGTGGGCCTCGCCGAGCGCGCGGACGAGAAGGTGAAGAAGTACTCGCTGGGGATGCGCCAGCGCCTGGGCGTCGCCCGCTGCCTGCTCGCCGACCCGCTGCTGCTGATCCTCGACGAGCCGACCAACGGCCTTGACCCCGGCGGCATCCAGGAGTTCCGCGAGATGATCAGGGCGATGGTGGAGCAGGAGAACCGCACCGTTTTCCTCTCCTCGCACCTGCTGGACGAGGTGGAAAAGATCTGCGACCACGCGGCGATCGTCGATCGCGGCAAGGTGATCGCGCAGGGCCCGATCGCCGAGCTCGCCGGTGGCGGCGACGGCGCCCGCAACGAGCTGATCGTCGGCGTCGACGATGTCGAGCGGGCGCTCGGCGCGCTGCGGGGCAGCGAGTGGGTGCGCGAAGCGCGCCGCTCCAACGAGGGGCTGCGCGTGGTGCTGAGCGGCGCGAGCGACAGCGCGGCGCAGGTGAACGCCACGCTCGTGCACGCGGGCGTCGGCGTGATGCGCCTGGAGCCGGTGCGCCACAGCCTCGAGCAGCGCTTCCTTGAGGTGACCACGCGCCTGGAAGGCGCCGGGTCGGACGGCGGCGTGCCGGAGCGGGTGGAGGTGAGCGCACCATGAGTGCAATCTCGCCCGCGGCCCCCGCCGCAATCCCCCCCGCCGCCGGCCGCGGCGCCGACGGCTCCTTGCTCACGGTCGCGCGGCAGATGTTCGGCGCCGACTTGCTCAAGCTGCGCAAGAAGCGCGGCCCGCTGATCTGGGCGATAGTGCTCGGCTGGGCGCCGATCCTGATCATGTTCGTGGTGAAGGCGATCCAGCACAGCTCGAACGCCGCCAAATACGAACCGGCGGGCGGCTTGACGAGCTTCCACGACGGGCTGCGGCTGCTCGGCGGCCTGTTCTTCGGTCCGCTGGTGGCGATCCTGATCGGAGTGGAGGCCGGCACCGGCGACGCCTCCGCGGGCGTGTTCCGCGATCTCGTCGTCACCGGGCGCTCGCGTGTGGCGCTGTTCGCCTCGCGCGTGCCGGCGGCGCTGGCGCTGAACTGGTTCGTGATCCTGTGCGGCTATGGGCTCGTGCTCGCGGGCACGTTCGCGTTCGCGGGCAATCTGCCGACGCCGAGCGGCGGGCTGATCCTCGAAGGAGTCGGCTTCCTCGTGCTCGCCACGGGCGTGCTGTGCGCGGTGGCGGTGGGCTTCGCCTCGCTGACGACCTCGCGCCCGGCGGCGATCATCGCGCTGATCGCGTGGCAGGTGATCGCGAGCCCGCTGATCTCGAGCATCAGCTCGCTGGGGAACGCCCGCGAGGCGATCCTCGGCCAGGCGATCACCCACTTCAGCCCGATCACGCTCGACGGCCGCGCCACCAACCTCACGCTGTCGGGGGGCACCGCGATCGTCGTGATCGTCGTGTGGCTGGCGGTGTTCCTCGGCCTCGGCGCGTGGCGCACCGCGCGGATGGACGCCTGATCGCCGGTCAGGAGCCGTGCTGCGCGCGACCACGCTGAGCCAGTTCGAGGATCTCCGGCTCGTAGGCGTCGAGTGCGTCGCGCACGGCTACACCTTCCGGTGCTCCGGCACCCAGCCCCCGTCCTCGCCGCGGGCGAAGTCCTGGAAGAGGTTGGGCGCCTCGGCGAGCATGATGCGCGCGACTTTGTCGAACACCAGGCGCAGCTCCTCCTCCGCGCCCTCCGCCGTGCGCATCTCGATCACGTGGCGCAGCGTGCGAAGGTTGGCTGTCCAGACGATGTCGGTGGAGAGGCCGATCGGGGCGAGGCGACGCAGCGCCGAAGTGACCTCCTTCTTGACGTGGAACGGCACCCCCTCGCCGTCGATCTCGAGCGCGGCGGCGGCGCTCACCTGGAACTCCTCCAACTGCTCCACGATTGAGAGCACTCGCTCGCGCAGCGGCTCCAGCGCCGGCGGCACGCGAAAGCCGATGTCGGTGAGGCGCACGTAGCGCAGGCTCTCCTGGCTGAAGGCCGAGCCGGCGCGGTGGCGCACGAGCTCGTGAGTGAAGACGCGCGAGACGTTGCGCAGCGCGAACGAGTAGTTGGCGTGCTCCAGCACGCTGCCATGGCCGGAGCGCAGGATGTTGGCGAAATACTCGCGCCGGTCGGTGCGAATCCGCGAGACGTTGGGGTTGAGGCCGGGCTCCCAGCTGCGGTAGCAGGTGCGCCCGCCGAACTCGAGCAGCAGCTCGGCCGCGTTGGGCGCGCCGGACTCGCCCTCGGCCGCCGCGAGGCGCAGATCCAGCCACCCCTCCCCGCCAACGTCGCGCAGATAGCCGCGCATCCCCTCCACGTCGATCGAGGGACGCGCGATCAGGAAGACGCTGGGAGTCGTCTCGTGCATCGGGCGAGCGATGGTAGGGCGTCGCCCGGACACAACCTCAGCGCCCATCGACGAAGCGTCGCCCCGGCTGAATCCGTGCGCGGCGAGCATCTCATCCGCGGCTCGCGGCCCCGCTCTGGCAGCTATCCTGACCCGCCATGCCGGCCCCCGCCGCCCCGACCGCCGACCCCGAGCTCGAGCAGGCCGCGTGGGACCTCGAGCCGCTCGTGGGCGGCGAGGGCGAAGCAGGCGTGAAGGCGCGGATGGAGCAGGCGCTGACGCTCGCGCAGGCGTTCGCCGGGCGCTACGCCGGCAAGCTCGCCGAGCTGGACGGGGAGGGGCTGGCCGAGGCGATGAAGGCGCTGGCGGAGATCCACGAGCTGGTGGGCCGCGCCGGCAGCTACGCCGGGCTGCGCTTCTCCACCGACACGGCCGACCCCGAGAACGGCGCGCTGCTGCAACTGGTGCAGGAGCGCGAGACGGCGATCGGGACGACGCTGCTGTTCTTCGAGCTGGAGTGGGCGGCGCTGGCGCGGGAGCGCGCGGAGGAGCTGCTGGCGCACGAGGGCCTCGATTTCTGCCGCCATTTCCTGCGCAACGTGCGCCGCTACCGCGAGCATCTGCTGAGCGAGCCGGAGGAGAAGATCCTCGCGGAGAAGTCGCTCACCGGCGCGACCGCGTGGGCGCGTCTGTTTGAGGAGCTGGCCTCGGCGATCGAGGTGGAGCTGCCGCGCGGAAGCGGCCCCTCGGCCGGTGGCGCCGTTGCGGAGGCGCCCCCCGACGCGGGCGCGGCCGGGGGGGCCGGGGACGGGGGGGCCGGGGGAACGGCTGGCGATGGGGCCGGTGGCGCGACCGAGCGCGTGGCGCTCGACGTGGCGCTCAGCCGCCTCGCGCTGCCCGACCGCGAGGCCAGGCGCACGGCCGCCGAGGCGGTCACCGCGGCGCTGGCGCCGGGGCTGCGCACGCGCGCGTATGTGCTCAACACGCTGCTGGCCGATAAGGGGGTGGACGATCGGCTGCGCCGCTACCCGCACTGGCTGGCGGCGCGCAACCTCGCCAACGAGGCCAGCGACGAGTCGGTGGCGGCGCTGATCGAGGCGGTGCGGGGCCGTTACGAGCTGGCGCGCCGCTGGTATCGGCTGAAGGCGGGGCTGCTCGGGATCGAGCGGCTGGCCGACTACGACCGGATGGCGGCGGTGACGCGGGATGAGGTGAGCTTCGGCTACGCGCAGGCGCGCGAGCTGGTGCTGGAGTGCTACTCCTCCTTCTCCCCCGAGCTGGGCGACCTCGCGCGGGGCTTCTTCGACGGGCGCTACATCGATGCCCCGGTGCGGCCCGCCAAGCGCGGTGGCGCGTTCTGCGCCTCGGCGGTGCCCTCCGCGCACCCGTACGTGCTGCTCAACTACACCGCGCGCCGGCGCGACGTGCTGACGATGGCGCATGAGCTGGGGCACGGCGTGCACTTCGCGCTGGCGGCGCGCCAGGGCGTGTTCCACCAGGGCACGCCGTTGACGCTCGCGGAGACCGCGTCGGTGTTCGGCGAGACGGTGGTGTTCGGGCGGCTGCTGGCCGAAGACGCCGCGCCCGCGACGCGCCTCCCCCTGCTCGCGGAGCACCTCGAGGACATCATCGCCACGGTGTTCCGCCAGGTGGCGATGAACCGCTTCGAGGAGCTCGCGCACACCGGCCGTCGCGAGCGGGGCGAGCTGTCGGTGGAGCGGATCGGGCAGCTGTGGGCCGAGAGCCAGGCGGAGCTGCTCGGCGACGCGGTGGAGATCACCGACGGGTATCGCACCTGGTGGTCGTACATCCCCCACTTCATCAACACCCCCGGGTATGTGTACGCGTACGCCTACGGCCAGCTGCTGGCGCTGTCGGTGTATGAGCGCTACGAGCAGCGCGGCGCCGACTTCGTCCCCCAATACCTCGAGCTGTTGGCGGCGGGCGGCTCGAAAAGCCCCGAGGAGCTGGGGCGGATCGTCGAGGTGGACCTCACCGACCCCGGCTTCTGGGACGCCGGCCTCGACCTCGTCGAGCGCCAGCTGGAGCTGGCCGAAGCGGCGGCACGGGCGGCACAGGGCGGGTAGCTGCACGCTCCCCGGCATGTTCCGCACGCTGGCCGGCACCACCAGCCTGTTCGCGTGGCGGGCGTGCTACTCGTAGCGCTCAGAACAGCCCGAGCCCGCTGCCCACGTGGCGCACGAGGTCAAACAGTGGCTGGGGGATGATCCCGAAGAAGAGCGTGGCGGCGCCGGCGAGGATCGCGACGAGGGCGACCTCGAGCTGGGGTCCCGCGGCGCGCGAGGCGGAGGCGGCGGAGGTCGCGATCGGGTTCGCGTCGGCGTCCAGTGTGAGGGAGCCGCCCGCGATTGCGTTGCCGTCCAGCTCGCTGGAGGCGCCCGCGATCGCCGGCAGCGGCGGCCCCCCGGGCGCGGGCGAGCCGCCCGCGGCGGCGCTCGGTCCCGCGGCCGCCGGCGCCTCGCGCATCCACATCGCCGCGATCACCGGCAGGTAGTAGCCGAGCGAGATCATCGAGCCGACCACGATCACCACGCCTAGCCAGGTGTAGCCACCGGAGACGGCGGCGTCGATCAGGTAGAACTTGCCGATGAAGCCCGCGGTGGCGGGGATGCCGGCGAGGCCGAGCATCGCGAGCGTCATCGGCCACGCCAGCAGGGGGCGCTCGCGGCCGAGGCCGGCGAGCGCGCGGGTGGAGTCGCCGAGGTCGGTTTCGCGCTCGCGCGCGACGATCACCGCGAACGCCGCGAGGTTCATGAACAGGTAGACGGCGAGGTAGAGCACGGTGGCGCGCACCCCCAGCTGGGTGGCGACCGCCACGCCGGCGAGCATGTAGCCGGCCTGCGCGACCGAGGAGTAGGCGAGCATCCGCTTCAGCGAGGACTGCCCGAGCGCGCCGACGTTGCCGACGACGATCGTGATCGTCGCCAGGGCGGCGACCGCCGGCCCCCAGCTGTTCTGCGCGCCGACCAAAGCGACGTCGAAGAAGCGCAGGAACACCCCCAGCGCCGCGACCTTCGTGGCGACCGCCATGAACGCCGTCACCGGTGTCGGCGCGCCCTCGTACACGTCGGGCGTCCACTGGTGGAAGGGGGCGACCGACGCCTTGAACGCGAGCCCCGCCACCGACAGCGCGATGCCGGTGAGCAGCAGCACGTTGGTGGACAGGCCGTTCGTGGAGATCGCTGCGGCGATCGCGCCGAAGTCGGTGTTGCCGGTCGCGCCGTAGATCAAAGCGAGGCCGTAGAGCAGCGTCGCCGAGCCGACGGAGCCGATGATCAGGTACTTCAGCCCCGACTCCAGCGAGTGCTCGCGCTGCTGGCCGAAACGGGGATGCTCGCCGGAGGCGAGTGTCTCCCGGATTCGGTCGGTGGCGCACATCACGTACAGCGGGATCGACAGCAGCTCCAGGCCGATGAACAGCGCCACCGTGTTCTGCGCCGCCGCCAGCAGCGACATGCCGCCGATCGAGGTGAGCAGCAGCGCGTAAAACTCTCCATGCCCGGCTTCGCGCGCGGCGAGCGAGCGCCACGCGAGCAGCACCGCGGCGGCGCCGCCCGCGACGAGGATCAGGTTGAGCACGAGCGCGAGGTCGTCGATCCGCAGCGCGCCGGAGAGGATCGCCTTGTCTTCGTTCCACTGCCAGATCGTCAGGCCCGCCGCCGCGCCGAGCGCGGTCAGCGTGAGCAGCGGCACGAGCCGGTGGCGCACGCGGCGGCCGAGCAGCCCCACCAGCAGCACGATCGCCGCGCCGCCGAGCAGCGCGATCAGCGGCGAGAGGCCGGCGAAGTTCACGGGCGGGCCTTTGAGGGTGGCGGCGGTCGGTGGGGGGAAGAAGGGGACGTGTTTCATGGCGCCTCCACCGAGGCCACCGCGGCCTTCACCGACCCTTCGCTGCGGTGCAGCGCCAGCTGCGGGTAGAGCGCGAGGAACACGATCACCGCCACGAGCGGCACCAACACGGCGCCGTCGAGCAGCGACAGCTCGCGCTGGCCGATCTCCGATCGGTCGACGCCCTCGCGCACGCGGTTGTGCATCGCGCGGATGAACAGGCGCAGCGCGTACACGCTCGCCATCACCACGCCGCTGAAGGCGACGATCGCGATCACGAGCTTCGCTTTGAAGACGCCGAGCAGGATCAGGAACTCACCGACGAAGTTGGCCGAGCCGGGCATCGCCAGCGTGGCGAGCGCGACGATCAAAAAGAGCGTGGCGAGCACCGGCGCGCGGAACGCGATCCCGCCGAGGTCGCGCACGTCCTCCGATCCGCCCGCGCGCTGCGCCAACAGCGCGATGATGAAGAACAGCGGCGCGACGACGAGGCCGTGGTTGACCATCTGCAGCAGCGCGCCCTGGGCGCCCTGCGGGTTGAGCGCGAAGATCCCGAGCGTGATGAAGCCGAGTTGCGCCACCGAGGAGAACCCGGCGATCAGGCGCACGTTCGTCTGCGTGAACGCCATCACCGACCCGTACAGGATCGAGGCGAGCGCGATCAGCAGCATCAGCGTTTGAAAGTGCACGGCGGCGCGGGGGAAGAGCGGCAGCGCGATCGCGAGGAAGCCGTACGCGCCGACCTTCGAGAGCACGCCGGAGAACACCATCAGCACCTCGATCGGCATCGCGCGATAGCCGTCGGGCATCCACCCGTGCAACGGGAAGGCGGGCATCTTCACGAGGAACGCGGCGGCGAAGCACAGGAAGATCCACTCCTGCGAGCCGGTGGAGAGCGGCAGCGCGTGCAGCGAGGAGAGCACGAACGTGAGCGGCGTGCCGTGCTGTTCGGAGGTGAGCACGCCGGCGGCGATCGCCGCGGCGAGCATCAGCAGCGAGCCTACGAGCGTGTAGATCACGAGCTTGATCGTCGCTTTCACGCGGTCGGGGCGGCCGTCCATCTCCCCCCCGGCTCGCCCGCCCGCCGCCCTTGCGCCGGTGCCGCTGGCCTGCGCGCCCGACGCCGAGGGCTGCCAGTCGATCCCCACGAGGAAGTAGAAGGGGATCAGCATCAGGTCGAAGAACGCGACGAACAGCGCGAGGTCCTGCGCGAGAAACGCACCCAGCACCGCCGACTCGGCGAGCGTGAAGAGGAAGAAGAAGAGCGCCGGGCGCTCCGGTTTCGGCGCGCCCTTGCGCACGTTCAGCGAGAGCATCGACGCCGCGAACAGCAGCGTGGTCAACCCGACGAGGAACACGTTGAGGCCGCTGACGCCGAGCTTGTAGTGGATGCCGAGCGCGGCGATCCACACCACGTCGGTCACGTGCTGCAGCCCCGCGCCTGAGTGGTAGTCGGCGATGTAGCCGATCGACAGGCCGAGCGCGGCGAGCGAGCCGAGCAGCGCGACGCGGGCCGGTGCGCGTTGGTCGACGCCGGCGAGCGCCGCGCCCACCACGCCGCAGGCGAGGGGCAGCCAGATGAGGATCGAGAGGGGCGGCATCGCGAAGATCAGTAGCGGGTGGTGGGGGATAGGTCAGGGCGCAAAAAGCTCATGACGACAGCGGATGGAGCGCCCCGCGAGGCCTGGGTGACACGAGTTGGTTGGGCGCAAGGCGATTCACGACTGCAACAGGAAGTAGAGACCGATCGCGCCGACTCCCACCAGCAAAAGCGCGGTGTAGTAACGCAAAAAGCCGCTCTGCACCGCGCGCACCGCAGCGGAGCCGGCGCGCACGACGCCGGTGGTGCCGCCGATCAAAGTGCCGTCGACAAACACGCGCTCGAACGTGCCGCGCGCCCACTGCCCGGCGGCGGCAAACGGGCGCACGACCAGGATGTCGATCGCCTCGTCGAAGTACCACTTGTTGACGAACAGGGTGTAGAGCGGCTTGAAGCGCGCACGGGCGCGCACCGCGATGGCCGGCTCGCGCACCCAGATGCGGTAGGCGATCGCAATCCCGGCGAGGCCGAGCAGCGTGCCGAGGCAGAGACCGAAGATCAACAGGCCGTCGCGCGTGTGCGGTTCGTACAGCGGCGAGCCGGCGAACGTGGGCCGCAGGAAGTTGACGACCACCTGGTCGACGCCCGGGACCTGCACGAGCCCGGCGCCGACCGCGCCGACCGCGAGCACGGACATCGCCACGCGCATCGGCAGCGCCCGCTCGGCGATCGCGTGGTGGGGGCCGGGGAAGCCGACTTCCGTGTCCTCCTCTTCGCCCGTCGCCGGATTGAAGGGGACGGCGGCGTGGTGCAGGTGTCCGCCTTCCAGCTCCCGCGCCTCCGGCACGGGGTCGCCGTAGAAGGCGCGGAAGATCATGCGGAAGGTGTAGATGGCGGTCATGAACGCGCCGATGTAGCCGAACACGTACAGCGCCCAGTGCCAGCCGCCGCGCTCGCCGGTGACCAGCAGGATCTCGTCCTTGGAGAAGAACCCGGAGAAGGGGGGTATGCCCGACAAGGCAAGGCCGCCGATGACGAAGCAGGCGAACGTAAACGGCATCGCCTTCTTGAAGCCTTTCATCTTCTCGAGCGACTGCTCGCCGCCCATCGCGCCGATGATCGAGCCGGCGCTCATGAACAAGAGCGCCTTGAAGAAGGCGTGAGTCATCAGGTGGAACATGCCGGCGGCGTAGGCGCCGACGGACACCCCCATGATCATGTAGCCGATCTGCGACATCGTCGAGTAGGCGATCACGCGCTTGATGTCGGTCTGGGTGATCGCGATCGTGGCGGCGATCACAAGCGTCGCGCAGCCGATGATCGCGCCCACGTCCTGCGCCGCCGGAGCCAGTTCGAAGAAGGGGTGCATGCGCGCGATCAGGTAGACGCCGGCGGTCACCATCGTGGCGGCGTGGATCAGGGCGCTGACGGGCGTGGGCCCCTCCATCGCGTCGGGAAGCCATGTGTGCAGCGGGATCTGCGCCGACTTTGCGAACGCCCCCACCAGCAGCAGCAGGCAGCCGGCGGTGACGTCGTCT
>DATMMB010000192.1:0-12248 GCA_035569895.1 Solirubrobacteraceae bacterium
CCTACAATCTCCTGCAGACCGCGCCGTTTCAGCCGACGCTGCAGGCGCGCTTGGAGCGCCTGCCGGGCGTGCGCGCAGTGGGCCTCTACCGCAGCGGGCTGCTCGACTACGGCGAGCGCCGCGTGCTGGTGTTCGCCCCGCCGCGCGACGCGTCGCCGCTGGTGCCCATCAACCAGCTCCTGCGAGGCGACCCGCGCCAGGCGACCGCGCGCGTGCGCGCCGGCGGCTGGGTCGTGCTCTCCCAGGCGCTCGCCGAAGAACACCACCTGCGCATCGGTCAGACGTTCACGCTGCCGAGCCCCGACCCACAGACGTTCCGCGTCGCGGCGCTCTCCACCAACCTCAGCTGGGAGCCGGGCGCGATCGTGATGAACGCGTCCGACTACGCGCGCGCGTGGGGCAGTGGGGACGCAACCGCGTACGCCATCACGCTCGCCCCCGGTATCGCGCCCGTTCGGGGTGCCCGCGAGATCGAACGAGCGCTGGCGGAGGGCACGGGCGGCAATCGATCCGCGTCGGCGGAGGGCCCTGGCGGTCGCTCCGGGGCGGCGGGAGCGCCGGGTGACAATCGCTTCGGGCTGGCGGTGGAGACGGCTGCACAGCACGCCTCCGCACAGAGCGCGCTCAGCCGCCAGGCGCTCGCGAGCCTCACCCAGATCGCCACGCTGATCCCGATCGCCGCGGTGCTCGCGATGGCGGCCGCGATGGGCGCCCTGGTGTGGCAGCGCCGCCCGCGCCTGGCCAAGCTCAAGCTCGAAGGGTTCGCGCGCGCCGAACTGTGGCGCACGATCCTGCTGGAGAGCCTGCTGCTGGTGGGTGTCGGCTGCCTGGTCGGGGCGCTCTTCGGCCTCTACGGCCAGCAGCTGACCGATCGCGTGCTCGCCAACGTGGTCAACTTCCCCGTCGTGCACTCCGTCACGGCGCTGGCGGGCATCGAGAGCCTCGCGCTGGTGAGCGCCACGGCCCTCGCGATCCTCGCGCTCCCGGGCTACATCGCCGCCTGCGTGCCGGCGGCGATGGCGCTGCAGGATTGACGTGTTGACACCCGACGAGCAGCTGATTAGGTTGACGGCCGAGATCGGCAGACGCCCGTACAGACAGGTGGCGCGCGCGGAGGCGCAGCAGCGCACCCGCGAGGCGCTGCTCGACGCCGCGGTCGAGGAGTTCACGCGGGGCCAGTGGGAGAAGGTGTCGCTGCAGGATCTCGCGAGCCGGGCGAAGGTCACCAAGCAGACGCTGCTGCGCCACTTCGGCTCCAAGGACGGGCTGCTGATGCAGGCGCTGGCGAGCAGCGCCGCGGAGGCGTTGGAGCAGCGCTGGAGCGCCCACCCGGGCGACGTCGAAGGCGCGGTCGAGAACGTGCTCGATCACTACGAGGCGTGGGGCGAGCGCTCGCTGCGCGTCGGCGCATGGCTGGAGAGCGGGCCCCCTCCGCTCGCCAACCTCTCGCAGATGGCGCGCCAGATGCACTACAGCTGGATCGAGCACGCGTTCGGCCCCCAGCTGGATACCCGCCACGGAGCCGAGCGCGTGCGCTGCCGGGCCGCGCTGATCGCGCTATGCGACGTGCACACGTGGTGGCTGCTCTCGCACGACCTGGGGTTCGAGCGCGCCGAGGTGCGGGCGACGATCACCACCGCGATCGAGCGCCTGCTCGCGGAGGAGGGAGAGGTCGGGGGAGGGAGCGAGGAGCCGCCGCCCTCGCGGAAGGGCAAAACACAGGGCAGCGGGCGGCAGAACACACAGAGGAGCGCGGAGGAGACGGTCGGTTGAGGATCCTCGTGTACACCTCTCCCGCGCGCGGGCACCTCTACCCGGTGGTGCCGATCATGCAGGAGCTGCGCCGACGCGGCCACGCGCTCGCGCTGCGCACGCTCGGCTCGCAGGTGGAGTCGATGCGCGCGCTCGGCATCGACGCCGCGCCGGTCGCAGCGGAGGTCGAAGCGGTGGAGCTCGACGACTACAAGGCGCGCACGGTGCCCGCGAAGGGCAGGCGCGCGCTGGCGACGTTCCTCGCACGGGCGCAGCACGAGGCGCCCGACATCGAGCGCGCGATCGACGCCCACGACCCCGAGCTGCTGCTGATCGACGTCAACTGCTGGGGGGCGGCGACGGTGGCCGAGGCGTCGAGACGCCCGTGGGCGATGTACTGCCCCTTTCTGCTGATGCTCCCCTCGCGCGACGCGCCCGCCTACGGGCCGGGGTTGGCGCCTCCGCGCGGACCGCTCGGTCGCGCGCGCGACACCGTGATGCGTCGCCTGTGGGACGCCAACATCGACCGCATGACGGTGCCGGCGCTGAATGCGCTGCGCGCACGGAGCGGCCTCGGTGGGCTCGCGCACTTCACCGACCTGCTGAGGCGCCCGCCGCTGCTGCTGTCGCTGACGGCCGAGGGTTTCGAGTACCCGCGCCGCGACTGGCCGGAGAACGTGCGCCTGGTGGGGGCGATTAATTGGGACCCAGCCACCCTGGCGCCGCCATGGCTGGCGCAGATGCGAGACCCGCTGGTGCTGGTCACCTGCTCGACCGAGCGCCAGCACGACCGCCGCCTGGTGCACGTCGCGCTGCAGGCGCTGCCGCCGGCGGGCATGTCGGTGCTCGCCACCACGGCGGCGCACGACCCCGACCAGTTCGACCCGCCCCCCGGCAGCAGGGTCGAGCGCTTAGTCCCTCACGGCGCCGTCCTGGAGCGCGCCGCGTGCGTCGTGTGCCACGGCGGCATGGGCATCACGCAGAAGGCGCTGAGCGCAAAGGTGCCGGTCGTGGTGGTGCCCTTCGGGCGCGACCAGCTGGAGACCGCCCGCCGCGTGGAGGTGGCAGGGGCCGGCGTGCGCCTCGCGCCCCGCCGCCTCACCCCCGAGCGGCTCGCCGCCGCCGTCCAGACCGCGATCGCGTGCCGCCCGGGCGCAGCGCGCGTGAGCCGCGCGTGCCGGCTGGCGGGCGGCGCTCCGGCTGCGGCGGACGCGATCGAAGCTCGGTCGGCTCACCGCAGCTCATCGAGGATGAACCCCGCGCAAACTGCTTCGAGCCACACCGTCGGTTTGGTGCGCCACCCGTAGGTGGTTGGGTGGCCATTGGCGCATGCGCCAATGGCAGCCGCGCCGCATGCGGCGCGGCTGGAACGGCCGCATGCGGCCGTTCCCGGGGCCGCGCATGCGCGGCCCCGCCCGCCGGCGCATGCGCCGGCGGGAACAGCCCCGTCGGGGTGGAGCTCAGAGCGCGGTGAGCAGTTCCACATCGGCCCTACCGCTCAGCGCGTGTATGCCACCGTCGAAGGTCACCAGGCATGCACTGCGGCGACAGCATCAAAAGAAACCTTCCGCGCGCCGCACGAAGACCATCGGCCGCAGCCATTGTGCGGGCCTACCGGGATAGGCCTAAGCTTGAGCGCATGCCCGCCGCCAAGCCCAGGCGCCTTCCCGTCCACGGCGCCCCGCGCCACTACGCCGCCTTTCTCGCCCCCGGCGCGGCCGCGGCGATACCGCTGCTGTTCGAACGCGACCGCCCGCAGCGGTTGCGACGGCTGAGCGCCACCGCGAGCGACGGCTTGCGCCAGCGGCGGCGGGCGACGCGGCCGCGGATGCGCGTGCTCACGGCGGCACCCGGCGCCAAGTTGCGCTGGCGCGAGGCGGCGACGCCGCGCGCGCCGGGACCCGACGGGGCGGTGGTGCACCCGATCGCCGCCGCCACCTGCGACATCGACTGCCCGCTCGTGCGCGGCGTCACGCAACTCGCGCTGCCGCTGCACCTCGGGCACGAATGCGTCGCCGAGGTGCTCTCCGTCGGCGAGCGTGTGCGCACCGTGCGACCGGGCGACCGTGTGATCGTCCCCTTCCAGATCAACTGCGGCGCGTGCGCCAACTGCCGCGCCGGGCGCACCGGCAACTGCCTGTCCGTGCCGCCGCTCGCCGCCTATGGCATGGGGCTCGTCACCGGGCACTTCGGCGGCGCGTTCTCCGACCAGCTCGCGGTGCCCTACGCCGACGCGATGCTCGTGCCCGTCCCCGACGGGATCGACCCCGCCGCCGCGGCGAGCGTGGCGGACAACATCTGCGACGCCTACCGCCACATTGGACCGCACCTGCCGGCGCTGCTGCGTGAGAACCCCGACGCCGAGGTGCTGATCCTCGCCTGCCTCGGCCGCCGCCCCACGTTCACCTCGGCGACCCCGCTCTACACCGGCCTGATCGCCCGGGCGCTCGGCGCCCGCAACGTCACCTTCGTCGACTCGCAGCCGCACATCCGCGCCCACGCCGAGCGGCTCGGCATGCACGCGCTGCGCCCACGCGCGCTGCGCCGCCGCCCGCCGGTGCCCCTGGTGGTGCACGTGAGCACCGATCCGCTGGCGACCGCGCTCGACCACACCGCCCCCGACGGCGTGTGCACTAGCTCCGGCGGCCTGCACCCCAGCACGAGGCTTCCGTTCCTGCAGATGTACGTGCGCCGCGCCACGCTGCACGTCGGCATCCCGCACACGCGCGCTTTGATGCCGGCGGTGCTCGATTTGATGCGCGACGGGCGGCTGCGCCCCGAGCTGGTGACCACCACTGTCGCCCCGCTCGACGACGCGCCGCGCGTGGTGCGCGAGCACTGCCTGGAGGGCGGGGTCAAGACGGTGCTGGTGGCGTAGACGCGCGTCGGCGCGACACACGTGCCGCGCCAGACGGCGCCCGATCGGGGCGCTTGTGCGACCGGGGCGTATGTGCAAAGCGTGACTACCGCTCGTCGTAGCCTCCCACCTTCGGCCGCGGGCGCCCACCCGGGAATGCGAGGCGCAGGATCGTGCGGTGCACGGCGCCGAGCTGGCGGTGGAGCGGGCCGCTGTTGTAGGGGAGGTTGTAGCGCCTGCAGATCTCGCGCACGCGCGGGGCGATCTCGGCGTAGCGGGAGGAAGGGATGTCGGGGAACAGGTGGTGCTCCACCTGGAAGCCGAGGTTGCCGCTCGCGAAGTGAAACAGCCGCCCGCCCTCGATGTTGGCGGAGCCCAGCAGCTGGCGCACATACCACGCGCCGCGGGTCTCCTCGGCGACCTCCTGCTCGCTGAAGGTGTAGGTCTGGTCGGGGAAGTGCCCGCAGAAGATGATCGAGTGGGCCCACACGTTGCGCACGATGTTGGACGTGAAGTTGGCGGTGAGCGTGGCCTTGAACGTGCGCGCGGCCGCGCGCCGGCTCGACGGCGCCGCCGGGTTGTCAGCCGACGACCCAACCGAGCCCCGGCCAGACCGCGCCGCCGAGCTTCGGCCGGACAACAGCGCCGAGCTCCCCGCCGACACCGCCGCCGACAGCAGCGGGAAGGCGATGTAGTCCTTGACTGCCTGCCGCCGTGCCTTGAGCCCGATCGCCCGCAGCTCGGCGAGCGCCTTCGCCTTGGGCTTCTCCCCCTTGCGGATCGCCTCGAAGTTGAGGTCGTGCAGCGCGACGCCCCACTCGAAGAAACCCATCAGCAGCAGGTTGTACAGCGGCTGCAGCAGGTACACCGGGTGCCAGCGCTGGTGGGGATCGATGCGCATGATCTCGTACCCCAAATCGCGGTCCTTGCCGCGGATGTTGGTGAATGTGTGGTGCTCGTAGTTGTGTGAATGGCGCCACGCGTCGGCGGGCGAGGCCGTGTCCCAGTCCCAGCTCCGCGAGTTGATGTCCGGGTCGTTCATCCAGTCCCACTGCCCGTGCATCACGTTGTGCCCGATCTCCATGTTCTCGAGGATCTTCGCCAGCGACAGCGCAGTCGTGCCCATCAGCCACAGCGGCCGCTTGTCCGCGCGCAGCAGCAGCAGCCGCGCGGCGATCACGAGCTGTCGGTGGAAGCGGATCGTCGAGCGGATGTAGCGCGCGTCACGCTCGCCCAGGTCGGCGAAGACCTCCTCGTGGAGCGCGTCGAGCTCGCGGCCGAGCGCCTCGAGCTGCTCTGCACTCAACCGCCGCAGCGGGTTTTCGGGTTCCGCGAACGGCGGGGCCGACTCGCGCGGGGCCTCACTCCGCTGAGGGGCCTGCGGGTCCTGCGCGTGCGTTGGCTCCTCGAAGGGCGGCGGCATGGGCGGGCTGTCGATCTGGATGGCAGACATATTTGGTACCTCCGTCGCGGTGGGCTTCAAAGCTCGATCTCGACCGCGCCCTCGGGCGCGTTGACACAAGTCTGCAGCAGCTCGCCGGGCTGACCGTGCACGCGGCCGGTGCGCAGGTCGCGTACCTGCCCGGAGCGCAGCCGCCCGACACAGCTATGGCAGATGCCCATGCGACAGCCATGGGGCAGGGTGGCGCCGGCGCGCTCGCCCGCCACGAGGATCGGCTGCTCGCCGTCGCTGCGCGCGCGGATGCCGCTGGCGCAGAAGTCGATGCTGCCGCCCGCACCCCGCTGGGCGGGCGGGAATCCATCCATCACGCCGGTGGCGGGCTGGAAGCGCTCGATGTGCATCCGCGCGGGATCGCCTTCGGCGCGCCAGTGCTCGCCGAGCGTCTGCAGCAACCCCGCGGGACCGCACACATACGCCTCGCGCTCGCGCCAGTCGGGGCACAGCCGCTCCAACTCCGCCGGCGTCAGGCGGCCGTGGGCGGCGGTGAGCCGCTCGTGCAGCCGGTAGCCGGCACGGCGCTCGTGCAGCGCGTGCAGCTCCTCGCGGAAGATCGCCTCCGCGGCGGTGCGGGCGCAGTGGACGTGCACCACCTCCTCCAGCTCGCCCGCGCGCGCGAGGCTGCGCAACATGCCGGCGATCGGGGTGACGCCGCTGCCGGCGCTCACCAGCAGCAGCCGTGGCGGCCGCGGGGTGGGCAGCACGAAGGTGCCTTCCACGCCGCCCAACCGCACGATCGCCCCGGGGCGCAGCCGGCGGAAGAGATAGGGCGACACCTTTCCCCCGGGTACCAGCTTGGGGGTGATCGCGATGCGCCCGTCGGCGCGCTGCGGATCGGAGGTGAGCGAGTAGGCGCGCCAGTGGTGCACGCCGTCCACCGCGACGCCCAACCGCAGGTACTGACCCGGGAGGTATCCCTCCCACCCCCATCCGGGCCGGATCGTCACCGTGACCGCGGTGGCGCTCTCGCGATGCACGCACTCCACCCGTCCGCGCAGCTCGCGCGTCGACCACAGCGGGTTGACGAGCTCCAGGTAGTCGTCGGGCGCGAGCGGCGAGGTGAACGTGCCGATCAGCCGCATTGCGCGGCGGCGCAGCGGTGCCACCGTGGGCACTGCGCCGCGTTCAGACATTGCAGGAGGAGGGGTCGGCATGCACGCACCGGGCGGCCGCATCGCGGGTGGCCGCGCTCGCACGGACAACATGCAGAGCACACGAGTTGCCGCGGGCGAAGTGCGCATGCGAGGAAGGGCGAATGTGCGTCTCGATCATGACCTGATCCCATGCTACCTCAAACAAGGTTACATAGAACACGGTACCCTTGGTAGAGGATGGCAAGTGTGAGCGCGCACACAGAACAGACGGACGACGGCCCACCGGCCAGGCACGACAGCCAGCCGGCCGACCTGACGATCGAGCAGCTGGCGGCGGAGGTGGGAATGTCGGTGCGCAACATCCGCAACCACACCTCGCGCGGGCTGCTGCCGCCGCCGGAGGTGCGCGCGCGCGTGGGCTACTACGGCCCCGACCACGTCGCGCGGCTGAAGCTGATCCTCGACCTGCAGGCCGACGGCTTCAACCTCGCCGCGATCGAGCGGCTGCTGAATGCCTCCGGCGGGCAGGCGGCGAGACTGCTGGGGCTGCGCAACGCGATGACGGCGCCGTACCAGAGCGAGACCCCCGAGGTGGTCACCGCCGCGGAGCTGCGCGAGCGTTTCGGCGAGGTGGACGCCAAGGACGCCGAGCGCATCCGCAAGCTGCGGCTGCTGATCCCGCTGGGCGACGATCGCTTCGAGGTGCCCTCCCCAGCGCTGATGCGCGCCGCCGAAGAAGTCACGGAGCTCGGCATCCCGCTGCACGCGGCGCTCTCGCTGGTGGAGCGTCTCAGCCGCGACTGCCAGTCGATCTCACACGCGTTCGTGAAGCTCTACCTAAAGGAGCTGTGGGAGCCGTTCGCCGCCGCCGGCCAGCCGGATGAGCGCTGGGACGACGTGACCGAGGCGATCGGCACGCTGCGCGGCATCGCCTCGGAGGCGCTGCTCGGGATGTTCAAGCTGCGCATGACCGCCGAGGTCGAAGCCGCCTCGGGGCGGCTGCTGGGGCACCAAGCCAAGCGGTCGCGGTGAACTCAGGCGTCAGCGGGCGGGCGGCGCTCGCGCTTGCGCTCAGAGGCCCGGCGCTTGGCCGCCAGGCGCCGTTCACGCGACGCCGTGGTGGGACGCGTGGCACGGCGGCGCTTGGGAATGGCGAGCGCGCTCGCCAGCCGCGCGCTCAAGCGAGTCAGAGCCAACTCGCGGTTGCGCGCCTGCGATCGCTCGTCCTGCGCGATCCCCACCAGGCGCGGCCCAGCGCACGCCAGCACCCGGCTTCGCTGTGCGTCGGTCAGCGACTGCGAGGCGAGCACGTCGAAGCTCGCTTCCACACGAGAGGCTGTGACATTGGCGTGCTGGCCCCCCGGGCCAGAGGAGCGGCTTGCGCGCACCGTCACCTCCGAGAGCGGAATCGTC
The DNA here is from genome assembly GCA_035569895.1 of Solirubrobacteraceae bacterium. GTDB lineage: Bacteria > Actinomycetota > Thermoleophilia > Solirubrobacterales > Solirubrobacteraceae > Palsa-744. Next base: position 8,576 of record DATMMB010000192.1, read on the forward strand.
AGCTCGCCGGTGATCCGCAGCCGCTGACGATCGCTCTCTTCAGGTTCCGTCGATGGCACCGCGGCGTGGGGATCAGTCGAGGTTCTCGAGGATCTCGTTCGCGCGCGACCACTGGCCGGGAGCTACGACAACGTAGATGTCACCACGTCCATGCCGATCCAGCGGATGATCGGCGACGCACCCCGCGTCGATCCCGAACGCGCGCAGCTGGTCGCGCCACGCCACCGCTGTGCCCTGATCCTCGAACGTGCCGACCGTCTCCCAACCGTCAAAGCGAGGGTCATCAATCGCGACCGGGGGGTCCCTGGCCACACCGCCGAACAGGCGAAGCGCACGCATCGAGATCAGCGTACACCGCGGCGGGCCCCGGACTGCCGGTTGCGCGCGGGAGGACCGCACGCGGATCGCTCAGCAGACGCTCGTCTGCCGCGGTATGCGGTTCCGAGTCGCCTCCAAAGGCGTCGCCGGCGGCGCTCACGAGCGGCGACCGCCAAACACGGCGGCGATGTGCAAGTGTCCGCGCGATGGCGATGCGGATCCTCGTGGGAGTGCTGGGCGGCGCGCTGGTGGCGCTGATGCTGAGCGAGATTTTCCTCGTGTTCTTGCTGCCGCGCCGCGTGAAGCGCGATCCGCGGATCGTGCGCGCGGTGTTCGCGCTGGGCTGGCGCCCGTGGCGGCGCATGGCACGGCGGCTGCCGCCGCGCGCGGCCGACACGATGCTGGGCATCTACGGTCCGCTGGGGCTGCTGCTCAACCTCACGCTGTGGGTGGCGGGGCTGATCGTGGGGTATGCGTTGTTGCAGTGGGGGCTGCACTCCGACCTGCACCCCGTGCACCCGGTGGGCTTCGGCGACGATCTGTTCTTCAGCGCCGCCTCGCTGGTGAGCAGCGGCACCGGCACGCTCAGCGCGCAGGACACGGCGGCGCGGCTCGTGCAGGTGATCGACGCCGCCAGCGGGCTGGCGGTGCTGACGCTGGTGATCGGCTACCTCCCGGCGCTGTTCCAGGCGTTCTCCCAGCGCGAGGCGACCGTGTCGCAGCTGGACGCGCGCGCCGGCTCGCCCCCCACCGCCGGGCGGCTGGTGGTGCGGTCCACCCAGCGTGGAGGGTGGCCGGCGCTGAGCGACTACTTGCGCGAGTGGGAGACCTGGGTGGCGGAGCTGATGGAGACCCATCTGGCCTACCCGGTGCTGGCGTTCTTCCGCTCTCAGCACATCAACCAGAGCTGGCTGGCGGCGTTGTGCACGGTGCTGGACTCGTGCGCGCTCACCGTGTGTGCCGCCCCGGTGGGCAGCGTGGACCCGGCGCGCTTCACGTTCGCGATCGCGCGCCACGCGGTGGTCGACCTCTGCTACAGCTTTCGCGGGCAGCCGGGCTCGCCGGCCGACCGCTTGAGCGAGGATGAGCTGGAGCGGCTGCTGGCCGAACTGCGCGAGGGCGGTGTGGAGATGGGTGCCGCGCCGAAGGAAATCCGCGCGCGGCTGACGCACATGCGGGGGCTGTACGAACCGTACGTACAGGCCCTGTCGGTGGTGCTGGAGCTGCCGCTGCCGCCATGGCTGGCGCCGGAGTCGACCAGCGACAACTGGCGCACCACCGAATGGCACTGACGCGCGCGGCGAGGAACGCGCGCGTCGTGCAAGGCCGGCAGGCATCTGTGCAAACCCGCAGACCCACGGCTGTCCGCCGGCGCCCGCGGCGGGTGTGCAGACCGCGCGCCACTCACGCGGACGCTCGCCACGCCAGCGTTGCGCGATCAGCCGGGCTCGCCCGCAGCTGCTTGCTCGCCGCGTAACGCGTGTTGCGTCCACTGCCTTGTCGCACGATCAGCTCAGCGTCGGCAAGGCGCCGCAGGTCGTTGCTGGCGGTGGCGGCCGACACGTCGGCCTCGGTGGCGTAGGTGGCGCGATCGACGCCATCGAAGAGGCTCTGTTCCAGCGCGATCGTCAGCCGGTCCGGCCACCCGCGGCGCGCCACCAGCGCTTCCAGCCGCGCCCAGCGCCGCCCCGCCTCCTCCAGCTGCGCCAGTCGCCGGCGCGCCTGCTCGATGTGGGCCGCCACGCAGAAACCGACCCACAGCGCGGCGCTGCGGCGGGGCTGGTAGGCGCCGCCCTGAACTGCCTGCAGGGCGGAGTAGTAGGCGGCGGTGTGCTGGCCGAGGTACTCCTCGATCGATACATGCTCCGGCGCCAGCAGCCCGCTGCGGGCGAGCACCAGCGACTGCACGATGCGCGCCACGCGGCCGTTGCCGTCGCGAAACGGGTGCACCGACACCATGTGAAGATGCGCCATCGCGGCGCGCACGATCGGATGCGTGTCGCCGACGCCGTCGTCAAGCCACGCGACCACCTCCTCCATCAACCCCGCCACGCGCTCCGCGGGCGGCCCCACATACACGGGCGGGCCACCGCCCGGGCTGCTCACCTCGGTGCCGTGCCGGCGATACCGGCCGGGGTCGCGGTCGCGCTGAAACCAGCACGCGTCGAAGTGCAGATCCAACACCACGCGCGTGTTCCAGCCAAACGTGGGATCGTCTGCCATCGCGCCCACGTGATCCATCGCGCGCGCGTAACACGCCAGCGCCATCCGGTGCTCGTCGCCGGGATCGGGCCACTGCTCCCCGCCGACGAGAGCCACCCGCTCCGCCTCCGGCACGCGAAACCCCTCGATCTCAATCGAGCTCTCGGCGGACGCCACCCGCCACTGCCGCCGCAGGCTGCCCAGCCAGCGCCCGGCGGTGCCCGCGCCGGCGCCCAGCCGCTCGCGCAGCTGGTCGAGCTCGGCGAGCTGCGCGCGCAGGGCGCGATCTGATTTGGGGGTCTTGAAGATCACGCGCGTTTATCGTATCATACGTTTATACGTATAATCATCTAGCCTATATATAGGGCCGCAGTGCCGACAATCGCGATCAACGCTCCGCAGTCGTCGCTCTCCGCGGCCCGCACGACCGTAAGCACACAACAACGCCACCCCGGCAGCCAGCCCCTCTGTAGCATGCTTTGTGCTACAGTAACCTGGTGGGTCGCTCGCTTCATGTGCGTTTGGACGACAGCGCAACCGTGGCGCTCAACGTCATCCGAAGCGAGGGACTCAACGACTCCGAGGCGGTGCGCACAGCGTTGCGTGAGACCGCGGCGCGGCGACGCGCGCGGTCGGCGATTGCCGCCGAGGTTGGGCGGCTCACGGCCGACAAGGACGATCGCGCAGAGATGCGGGCGATACGCGAGCAGATGGCACAGTTCGCCCCCGAAGCCCCCGATTAAGGTGGTGCGCGGCGAGATCTTTCGCCTGCCGGCGCCGCATGGCACGCTAAGCAGAGAGCAGCGAGGCTCGCGCTACGCGGTGGTTGTCCAAGCCGATGAGCTCCTCGCGCTGAGCACGGTGCTCGTTTCGCCCACCTCCACACGCGCGCGGCCGGCGAGCTTTCGACCGGCGATCACACTCGAAGGCGCCACGACGCGCATCCTGGTGGAGCAGACGACTGTCGTGGACCCGCAGCGGTTGGGACGCTCGGCGGGCCGCCTCGACCCCTACGAGCTGCGGGCAGTTGATGAGGCATTGGCGCTCGTTTTGGGTCTATAGGTCGAGTCGCGCGGCGGTGCACCCATGCGCGGCGCTCATCCTCACGATGCGACCGCACCGGCGGCCTGCGCGAAACGCGGCGCGCCGTGCC
>DATMMB010000193.1:0-4038 GCA_035569895.1 Solirubrobacteraceae bacterium
GCACCGCGATCATCGCACCGCCCGGGGGGAGCGCATCCATCAGCTGTCCGCGGGCCGCCACGAGCTTGCAAGCGTCCTCCAACCCGAACACGCCCGCAACGTGCGCGGCCGCCAGCTCGCCGACCGAGTGCCCGATCACGAAATCCGGCCGCACGCCCCAGGCCTCTACCAGCCTGAAGAGCGCGACCTCGAGCGCGAACAGCGCGGTCTGCGCGAAGAGCGTGCGATCGAGCGCCACCTCCTCGGCGCCGCGATCGCCGAACACGACCGCCCGCAGCGAGCGTCCCAACAGCGGATCGAGCTGCTCGCAGGCCGCGTCGAATGCCGCAGCGAAGGGCGGGAACGATGCGTACAGCTCCCGCCCCATGCCGACACGTTGGGAGCCCTGGCCGGTGAACAGGAAGGCAACCCTGCCACCCGTGGTGCCAGCCGCCGCGCACAGCACACCGTCCACCTCCCCCCCCGCTCCCCGCGCGAGCGCTGCCAAGCGCTCCAGCATCGTGCGGCGGTCGCCTCCCAGCACCATCGCGCGGTCCTCCAGCGCCGCGCGCGCGGCGAGCGCAAGGCCGATGTCCGCTGCGCCTGCGCCGGCTCCCGGCGTATCGATCGCGTGAGCATGCAGGCGCTCAGCCTGCGCCGCCAGCGCGCCGGCGCCGCGCCCGGACAGCACCCACGGCAGCGCCACCGGGGCGCACGAGGACGGGCCGAGCGGCTGCGCCGACCGACGTCCGCCGGCGGGAGCCGCGGCCGGCGCGGGCGCCTCCTCGAGGATCAGGTGGGCGTTGGTGCCGCTGATCCCGAACGAGGAGATTCCGGCGCGGCGCAGATGCCCGCCGTGTGCCCAGCCGACCGGCTCCTGCAGCAGCGCGACAGCGCCAGCCGACCAGTCGACCCGTGTGGAGGGCTCGTCGATGTGCAGCGTGCGCGGCAACCTGCCGTGGTGCATCGCCAGCACCATCTTGATCACCCCGGCGACCCCGGCCGCTGTCTGGGTGTGGCCGATATTCGACTTGATCGATCCCAGCCACAGCGGGCCGCGCCCATGGGGGCGCGCGCGTCCGTAGGTGGCCAGCAACGCCTGCGCCTCGATCGGATCGCCGAGCGTCGTGCCGGTGCCGTGCCCCTCAACCGCGTCCACGTCGCTCGCTGCGAGGCCCGCGCTCGCCAACGCCTGCTGGATCACGCGCCGCTGCGCCGGGCCGTTGGGTGCAGTCAGCCCGTTGCCCGTGCCATCCTGGTTGATAGCGCTGCCCCGCACCACCGCCAGCACGCGACGGCCCGCACGGAGCGCGTCGGTGAGACGCTCGAGCAGCACGAGCCCCACGCCCTCGCTCCAGCTGGTGCCGTCGGCTGCATCGGCGAACGGCTTGCAGCGAGCGTCCGGCGCGAGACCCCGCTGCTGGCTGAACTCGATGTAGACCTCCGGGCCGGCAATCACCGTGGCCCCCCCGGCGAGCGCGAGCGCGCACTCGCCGCGGCGCAGCGACTCGCAGGCGAGGTGGATCGCCACGAGCGAGGAGGAGCACGCGGTGTCGAGCGAGATCGCCGGCCCCTCCAAGCCCAGCGCGTAGGCAACACGCCCGGAGGCGATGCTGCACATCGCGCCGGTGAGCATGTAGCCCTCCAGCGAGTGCGCGCGCGGGCCGGCGTTGGCGCCGTAGCCGAAAGAGCTGACGCCGGCAAAGACGCCCGTGCGGCTGGCGCGCAGCGCGAGCGGGTCGATGCCGGCGTGTTCGAACGCCTCCCACCCGCACTCCAGCAGCAGCCGCTGCTGAGGATCCATCGCCAGCGCCTCACGCGGGCCGATCCCGAAGAACGCCGCATCGAACGCGCCCGCGTCATAGAGGAACCCACCTTCACGGACGTAGCTCAATCCCGCGCGTCCCGGCTCGGGATCGTAGAACTGCTCGGTTGCCCACCCACGGTCGCGCGGGAACTCGCCGATCGCGTCGACGCCGTCGTCGAGCAGACGCCAGAGCTCCTGGGGGGAGCGCGCGCCACCCGGATAGCGGCAGCTCACCCCCACGATCGCGATCGGCTCCCGCGCCTGCGCCTCAACTGCCTGCAGCCGGCGGCGTGTGCTGCGCAGATCGGTGGTGACGCGCTTCAGATAGCCGCGCAGCCGCTCCTCGTTTGCGCTCATCGCGACTCTCCCTGCAGGGCGGGCGCACCGTCCGAAGCGTCCTCGAGCTCGCGGTCGATCAGCTCGAACATCTCCTCGTCGGTGGCGCGCTCGAGGTCGTCCGGCTCCGGTGGGCCCCCCTCCACGCTGAGGGCGGCGTGCGCCGCGGTGTCCGACGCGGCCCCGTTTTCGAGCAGCGCGCGCAGGCGCCCGGCGATCCCGGAGCGCGCCAGCTCCTCCGCGGAGAGCGGGAAGAGGGTGCGCTCGAGCCTGTCGAGCTCCGCGTTGGCGTGCTCGAGCACAGCCGCTCCCCCAGTGGCGATCAGGCTCAGCAGCAGCTCAGCAACCTGCGCCGGCGTCGGGTGGTCGAACACGAGCGTCGGCGCCAGTTGCAGGCCCGTGGCGGCGGCCAGCCGGTTGCGCAGTTCCACGGCTGCAAGCGAGTCGAAGCCGAGGTCCCTGAATGTCCGCTGCGCCTCCACCGCCGCGGCGCCGTCGTACCCGAGCAGGACCGCCGCCTGCGCGCGCACCAGTTCGAGCGCGGCGCGCTCGCGGTCGGCGCCAGCAAGGGAGAGGAGGCCCTGCGCCGGCGACCCGCCCGCGGTCGCGTGCACTGCGCTCGCAGGGACGCGCACCAGACCACGCATCAGCGCGGGCAACTCACCAGCGCGCGCCCGGGCGCGCAGCGCGCTGCCGTCGAAGCGCACCAGTGCCGCCAGCGGCTCTTCGGAGCCGCATGCCGCGTCGAACAGGGCGAGACCCTGCACGGCAGTGAGCGGCGCCATTCCCGAGCGCGCTCTTGCCCGCGCCCTCCCCCCATCCTCGGCGAGAAGGCTGCTGCCGGCCATGCCAGCGCTCTCCATCCACGGGCCCCACGCCAGCGAGACGGCGGGTAGCCCGCCGGCGCGGCGGTGGGCGGCGAGCGCGTCCAGGAAGGCATTCGCCGCCGCGTAGTTGGCCTGTCCGGGACCTCCCAGCACGCCCGCGATCGAGGAGAACAGCACGAACGCACCAAGCTCGAGGTGCGCCGTCAGCTCGTGCAGATGCCACGCACCAGCGACCTTCGGCGCCAGCACCCGTTCCAACCGCTCACTCGTCAACGCGCCGAGCACACCGTCGTCGAGCACACCCGCGGCATGCACCACCGCGCTGAGCGGATACGCGTCCGGCACCGCCGCGATCAGCTCCGCGACCTGGTCGCGCTCGGCGACGTCGCACGCCACCACCGCCACCTCCGCGCCCATGCTCAACAGCTCCGCGCGGAGCTCCTGCGCGCCCGGCGCGCGCGGCCCCCGCCGGCTGGCGAGCAGCAGGCGGCGCACCCCGCGACGCTCCACCAGGTGACGTGCCAGCAGCACGCCGAGGCCGCCGGTGGCGCCCGTGATCAGCACCGTGCCGCCGGCGCCGAACGCGGAGGGCAGCGCGAGCGCCTCCGGTGTGCCACCGCGAGCCTCCACGCGCGACGCTACCGCTCCCGTCGGGCTCGCGGGCGGATGCGCCGCCTCCGCGCGCGCCAACCGCGCGGCGTGCACCACCCCGCGGCGCACGGCCACCTGGGGCTCGCCCGCGGCAAGCGCGTCCCCGAGTGCCTCCCACGAAGCGTGCTCGCCGTCGAGGTCGACCAGCACGAAGCGATCGGGGTGCTCCGTCTGCGCCGCGCGCACCAGCCCCCACACCGCGCCGCCGGCAAGATCCGACACCGGCTCCTGCTCGCGCGCCGCGATCGCGCCGCGCGTCAGCACCGCCAGCCTCGCTCCCGGGGGATGGTTCTGCGCCAACCATCCCTGCAGCGCCTCCAGTGCTCGTTGCACCTCGGCGCGCACTCGCGCCGGCAGGTCGATCGACTCCTGGAAGACCGCGCCCGCCACAGCCGCATCGACCTCAACCGCATGGACCTCAACCGCATCGACCCCAAC
>DATMMB010000194.1:0-4860 GCA_035569895.1 Solirubrobacteraceae bacterium
CCGCCGGACTCTAAGATCGTCCCACGATGACCTCCGGCGAGATCCGCGAGCGCTACCTGGCGTTCTTCGAGGAGCGCGGGCACCGGCGGCTGGCCTCCGCCTCGCTCGTGCCACCGCCGGAGGATCGTACGGTGCTGCTGACGACCGCGGGGATGCAGCCGCTGAAGCCCTACTTCCTCGGCCGTGAGAAGCCGCCCGCGCCGAAGCTGACGAGCTGCCAGAAGTGCTTTCGCACGCCCGACATCGAGAAGGTTGGCTCCACGCTGCGCCATTTGACCTTCTTCGAGATGCTCGGGAACTTCTCGATCGGCGAGTATTTCAAGCAGGGCGCGATCGAGCTGGCGTGGGAGCTGTCGCTGCAGGTGTTCGGCTTCGAGCCGCAGGACATCTGGGTGACCGTCTTCGAGGGCGACGACGCGCTTGGGCTCGGCGCCGACGCGGAGGCGATCGAGCTGTGGGAGGCGGTGGGATTGCCGCGCGAGCGGATCGTCGGCTGCCCGCGCTCTGAGAACTTCTGGGAAGCGGGTGCCGTCGGGCCGAGCGGGCCGTGCTCAGAGCTGTACCTCGACCGCGGCCTGCGCTTCGGCAGGCCCGAGGACCTGCCCGGCGGCGAGAACGAGCGCTTCCTGGAGTTCTGGAACCTCGTGTTCATGCAGTACAACCAGGAGCCGCACGACCACCTGACGCCGCTGCCTGCCCGCAACATCGACACGGGGCTCGGTCTGAACCGCATGGCGGCGATCCTGCAAGGGAGGGAGTCGGTCTTCGAGACCGACCAGTTCCAGCCGCTGATCGAGCTGGGCGAGCGGCTGTCGGGGAGGCGCTACGGCGAGGAGTTCCCCACTGACCGGGCGCTGCGGATCCTCGCCGACCACACGCGCGGCATGTCGTTCCTGGTCGCCGACGGTGTCGTCCCCTCCAACGAGGAGCGCGGGTACGTGCTGCGCCGGGTGATGCGCCGCGCGATCCAGCAGGGCCGCGCGCTGGGGATGGAGCCGGGCTTCCTCGTGCGCTACGCGCAGGTGGTGCGCGAGCTGATGGGCGGCGCCTACCCCGAATTGACGGCCCAGCGCGCCGCGATAGAGAAGTGGCTCGCCTCCGAGGAGGAGAGCTTCGGGCGCACGCTGGAGCAGGGCACGCGGCTGCTGGAGCAGCTGATCGCCCGCGCCGAGGAGGAGGGCGCCGAGGGCATCTCCGCGCACGACGCGTTCACCCTGCACGACACGTACGGCTTCCCGTTCGATTTGACGGGCGAGCTCGTCGCCGAGCGCAGTCTCGGCGTCGACCCCGAGGGCTTCGAGCGGTTGATGGAGGCGCAGCGGGCCCGGGCGCGGGCAGCAGCGGGGAGCGGCGCGCAGGCAGCCGGAGAGGACCCGCGGGAGCGCGCGCGGGAGCTGGCGGCGCAGGCGGGCGCGCCGACACGCTTCACCGGGTATGAGACGGAGGAGCAGTGGACCTCCGTCGCGGCGCTCGCGCCGATCTCGGCGAACGGGGCGGCCGCCGCGGAGGGCGCGGACGGCGGCGCGGTCCCGGGTGGGCGGGCCGAGCGCTACCTCCTGAAGCTCGCCGAGTCCCCCTTCTATCCTGCCGGCGGCGGTCAGGTGTCGGACACCGGCACGATCGAGTGCGAGCACTGCCACTGCCGCGCGCGTGTGGAGGGCGTGTACCGCCTCGGCGACGACCAGGCGCTCGCGGTGGTGGTGGAGGAGGGGAAGCTCGATCCCGACGAGCCGGTGGTGGCGCGCGTGGACCGCGCCGCCAGGCATGCGACCGAGTGCAACCACACCGCCACGCACCTGCTGCACGCGGCGCTGCGCGAGCGCCTGGGAGAGCACGTGCGCCAGGCTGGGTCCTACGTCGGCCCCGACAAGCTGCGCTTCGACTTCAGCCACTCGCAGGCGCTCACGGCCGAGGAGCTGCGCGACGTGGCGGACCGCGTGAACGGGTGGATTCTCGCCGACGACCCCGTGCGGGCGATCACGACCACGCTGGAGGAGGCTCGCCGCCTCGGCGCGATGGCGTTGTTCGGCGAGAAGTACAGCGACCTGGTGCGGATGGTGCAGGTCGGCGAGGGCGACTACTCGCGCGAGCTGTGCGGCGGCACGCACGTGCGCGCGACGGCCGAGATCGGCCTTTTCCACGTGATCGGCGAGACCTCCAGCGCCGCCAACGTGCGCCGCATCGAGGCGCTGACCGGCCCGGCCGCCGTCGAGCTGATGCGCGCGCACGACCGCTGGCTGGCGGAGATCGCCGCGACGCTGCGGACCCGTCCCGAGGGCGCGCCCGAGGCGGTGCGCGAACGCGAGCGCGAGCGCCGAGCACTGGAGAAGGAGGTGAAGCAAGCGCGCAGCGGCGCGGGCGCAGGTGGGGGTATGGGCAACGGCGCCGCCGGGGCGGGCGGTGCCGCTGGGGCCGCCGGCGCGGATGTCGAGGCGCTCGTCGCGCAGGCCACGGAGGTCGCCGGCGCGCGCGTGCTGAGCGCGACGGTGGCGGTCGCCGACCCAAGGGCGCTGCCAGAGCTGATCGACCGCCTCAAGGGGAGGCTCCCCGACGCCGCGATCGTGCTCGGCGGCGAGCTCGACGGGCGCGTGCACCTGATCGTCGGCGTGACCCCCTCGGTCGTGCAGCGCGGCGTGAAGGCCGGCGCGGTCGTCAAGGCCGCGGCCGCCGTCGTCGGCGGCGGCGGCGGCGGGCGCGACACGCTCGCGCAGGCGGGCGGGCGCGAGGTGGAGAAGCTCCAGGAGGCGCTCGCCGCCGGCCGTGCCGCGATCGAAGCCACGCTCGCATCCGGCGCGCGAGACGATTGATGCGGTGATGCGGGTGCTGGGCCTCGACTACGGCAGCGCCCATTGCGGCTGCGCGCTCGCGGACCCGACCGGCACGATCGTCACGCCGATCGAGGCGGTGGAGCGCCCGGCGACGCGCCGCGGCCTGGACGCGCTGACCGCGCTCGTCGCCGCGCGCGAGGTCGAGCGCGTCGTCGTCGGCCTGCCGCTGTCGCTGAACGGCGCTGACAGCGATCAGACGCGCGAGGCGCGGGAGTTCGCCGCCCGCCTCGCCCGGCGGCTGGGGGAGGGGGTGCCGGTGGAGCTGCACGACGAGCGCCTGACGACGCGGATCGCGCAGCGGATGGGAGCCCACCAAACCGCCGCGGCGCCGGAGGACTCGCGCGCGGCGGCGGTGATGCTGGAGTCATGGCTGTCAAGGTGAGGGTGAGGCGCCGGCGCGTGACGGCGCTCGCGGTCGTGGTGGCGCTAGCCATCGTCGCCGTGGCGCTGGCCTTCGCGCGCCACCACACCACGGCCCCGCCGCCGCCACCGCCCGCGCCGAAGGTGGTGCGGGTGACGATCCCCGAGGGCGAGACGCGCGCGCAGATCGCAAAGATCGCAGCGGCGGAGGGCCTGACCGGCAGCTACCTGGCGGCGGCCAGCGGCTCGGGTGCAACTCGCTCTGGCGCCGAAGCTGGTGGCTCCGGCGCGAACGCGGCCGGCTCCGGCGCCAGCGGGCCGCCCCCCTTCGACCCCGCCCGCTACGGCGCGCCGCGCAACACGACGAGCCTCGAAGGCTTCCTGTTCCCGGCGACGTACGACCTCTACGCCGGCTCGCCGGCGGCGCACCTGGTGGCGCTGCAGCTGCAGGCGTTCGAAGAAAACTTCGGCCGCGAACAGGTCCGCGCCGCGCACGCCCTTCACATAACGCCCTACCAGCTGCTGACGGTCGCCTCGATGGTCGAGCGCGAGGCGGTGCTCCCGGGAGACCGGCCGAAGGTCGCGGCGGTGATCTACAACCGGCTGCGCCTGGGGATGCCGCTGGGGATCGACGCCACGATCTACTACGCCGTCGAGCAGCGGCTGAAAATCCCCACCTACACCGGCGAACTGACCGAGGCGCAGCTGCACATCGACTCCCCCTACAACACGCGCACGCACACCGGCCTGCCGCCGACCCCGATCTCCAACCCCGGGATGGCCTCGATCGAAGCGGCCGCCCATCCCGCTCACGTCTCCTACCGGTATTACGTGGCGGGCGCGGACGGCTGCGGCGAGCAGGCGTTCTCGAACACGGCGGCCGAGTTCGAAGCGAACGTCGCGGCCTACGACGCGGCGGTGCGGCGCAACGGAGGGCGCCCCCCGACCTGCAGGCAGTCCCACAGATGACCCGCCTCGGGGTGCTCGGCTGGCCGGTGGCGCACAGCCGCTCGCCGGCGATGCAGAACGCCGCGCTGCGCGCGATGGGGTTAGCAGGAATGGAGGACCCCGACCGAAGCCGGGAGACACGCGCCTTCGGCGCGAGTCCCCGTTTCGGCCAGCCGGCCCTAGCGGGCCGGCTGCGCCACCCTCCAGGCGGCTGGAGCTACCAGCGGCTGCCGGTGCCGCCGGAGCTGTTCGAGGAGACCACGCGCGCGCTCGGCGGGGCGGGATTCCTCGGCGCGAACGTGACGATCCCGCACAAGCAGGCGGCGCTCGCGCTGGCTAGCGAGGCGAGCGAGGCCGCGCGCGCGATCGGCGCCGCGAACACGCTCACGTTCGGCGCCGGCGGCACGATCATGGCGGAGAACACCGACGCGCCTGGGCTGATCGCGGCGATGGAGCGCGCCGGACGGCCCCTCAAGGGCCTCGCGGCAATGGTGCTCGGAGCGGGCGGCAGCGCGCGCGCGGCGGTGTGGGCCTGCGTCGAGGCGGGGGCGCGCGAGGTGTCGGTGTGGAACCGCACGCACGCGCGTGCGCAGGAGCTGGCGCGGGCGTTCGGGGCGCGTGCGGTGCCGTTGCCCGAAAAGGCCGACATCCTGATCAATTGCACAGCGGTCGGGCTGACGGCGAAAGGCGACCATGCTCTAGTACCCCCGGCTAGCGCCACCGA
>DATMMB010000195.1:0-10294 GCA_035569895.1 Solirubrobacteraceae bacterium
ACCGACAGCTGCCCGTCGAAGCCGAGGATCGAGGCGGACACGACGGGGATCCGCAGGCGCACGGTGGCGTCGTTGAGCAGGTAGCGGGTGGGGAAGTTGTCGACGCCGTCGACGATCACGTCCCACCCCTCGATGATCTCCATGATGTTGGAGGCGTCCAGGCGCACCGGGTGCTTGACGACCCGCACGTCGGGGTTGAGCGCGTGGATCGACTCCTCGGCGGAGTCCACCTTGGGGACGCCGACGCGCTGCGTGGAATGGATCACCTGGCGCTGCAGGTTGGAGAGGTCGACCTCGTCGTCGTCCACGATCCCGAGCGTGCCCACGCCGGCGGCGGCGAGGTACAGCGCGGTCGGCGAGCCGAGGCCGCCGGCGCCGAGCAGCAGCACGCGCGCATCGAGCAGCTTCTGCTGACCCTCCGCGCCGATCTCGGGGATCAGCAGGTGGCGCGAGTAGCGCTCGCGCTGCTCGGCGCTGAGCGCACGGGGAATCTCGACCTCGTAGCCGCGGTCCTTCCACAAGGTGATCCCGCCCTTCATCGAGCGCACGTGCCCGTACCCCATGTCCTCCACCAGCGTGCGCGCCGCGTACGCAGAGCGCGAGCCGGACGCGCAGTAGAGGATGACCTCCGCCGAGCGATCGGGCACGGCGCTCTCGATCCGCGACTCCAGATGTCCGCGAGGGATGCTCTTCGCACCAGGCAGATGGCCGGTGGCGAACTCTTCGCTGCCGCGCACGTCGACGATCGCCACACCCTCGCCGATCAGCTCCTTGACCTCGGAGGGGTCGACCTCATCGATGCGGCTCTTGATCTGGCGGAGCAGCTCCGCCGAGGAAACGCTCATCTTGAAAACTCCCGAACGGCAGTCGGATTTCATGGACTTCACAAAGTATAGCGCGGTTGGAGGGGGCGGCGACGCGACGGACACCGCCCGCCTCACGAACAAGACGGAAGGGTAGTTCGGGCATCGAGTCGAACTCATCGGCGGTGACGGGCAACGTGTCCTACATCCGCCGCCCGGCGCTATACGAGCAGGGCTTCCGCGAAAACGCGGAACTTCCGTTCGGCCTGCGCATAGCCGAGGTCAGGCAGGCACTCGAGCAGGTGTACGACTTTCTGCATGATCTCAATGTCTTCCTGGTCGGCAGAGGCTACGATCGGCTGGAGGAGACGATCCTGGGCAACTCGCTCTCGGGCTTCATCTCCGAGCTCGTTGTCAGGAATCTGGGCAGAGCATCCGAGACTCTCGCTCGCAACACCAAGATCGGCGGCCACCCCGACCTCATTCCCCGAGGCGAGTACCCCTGCGACGCCGTGTTGCACGCTCCGCTCGGCGTCGAGGTCAAGACTTCGATCCAATCGGGAGGCTGGCAGGGACACAATCCGGAGCGATCCTGGATCATGGTCGTTCAATATTCAGTTGATGTCTCAACCAAGCCCGTGGAGGAGCGGCGTCCGATCGAGGTTCTCAAGGTCATGGCTGCCCAGCTGGTGGAGTCCGACTGGAGCTTCTCCGGACGTGCCGGCACAAGCCGGCGCACGCCCACAGCATCGATCCTAAAGACCGGCACCGCGAAGCTGCACGCAAATGCAGTCTATGAGCACCCCCATTACATCCGCAGCCTCGACCTGATGGCCGAACGCCTGCGACGGCTACATCATCAACCGTCGCTGTTCGAGTAGCCGCACGCGGCGCTCCAATGCGGGGAATGGCGTTCCGCCAACCGCATCCAGGCGTGCGGACCCCCCGGTATGACCCTAAAGCAAGGCGAGAACCTGGGCGCTGGTGCGAATCGCCGCGAGCCTTGCGATGCCTCGCTTGGCAATCTCGACGTAGTGGGCGTCCCGCTCGACACCGATCGCGTCGTAGCCGACCGCCTGGGCGGCCGCCAGCGTGGAACCTCCTCCGGCAAACGGATCGAAGACGATCCCACTTCCAAGCGGCAGACACGCCCGGACGAGTTGTCGCATCAGCGCCTGCGGCTTCAAGGACGGATGGGGAGCGAGCTCCCGCTCCTGCTTGCGTGTCGGCGCACTCTTGATCACGTCGCCGAACGGCTGATCCGGAGCAGGTCGGCGAAAACCGCCCACACCCCACTTGCGCAGGTTGTCGCGCACTGTTCCCTCCACGGGCTTGCGGAACAGCACCCACGGCTCCCACTGCGATCGGGGCATCACGCTCACCTCGGGAAACTCCTCGTGAGCGCCCTTGGGCCGATCCCCCCCACGCAACGTCTGCACAAGCCTAATGATCTCGCCGCGCCGCTCGAAGCCGGCGCGGTGCACAGCGGACGACACGAGGAAGGAAAGCAGCGGGTTCGACGCGATCAAGACCACCGCCCCCGGCACCAAAACGGGAAAGAGCGCGGTGGCCCACTCATAGAAGAAGGCCTCCAATTGCCGCAGCTCGTCGTCGCGCATGGTCGTAAAGCGCGGCAGCGGCGAGCGCAGGTGGCCATCGTAGCTGGGCGGTATGCGCCAAATGCCGCCCTTGTTCCCGTTGCGAAGCTTGCTCTGCTCCTTGTCTGAATACTCGGATAGGCCATAGGGAGGATCGGTGACACACGCGTGGAGGGAGTGCTCGGGCTGCGATCGCAGCCATTCGACTGCGTCCGCGTGGAACAGACGCACGCGATCGCACGTGAAGACGGGCTCGGCTGGCAACGACGTGCGGGGCGACGCTTCGATCTCGGCTTCGAGCAGATCAGCTTCCGGCGACATGTTGACGAGTGTATGCGACGCCTCGGTCCTCAAAGTTGCGCCCTGCGCCACCGCCGATCGCACCCTGCGGTGGCTACTTCGCCACCCTATCCCCTACCCCCACCGCTGCCGGCGCCCGCCCAACCACGTCTCCAGCACCCGCAACTCGTGCAGCCGTTCGGGCGCGACGGCGCGCGGGTCGCGGTCGAGCACCACCAGATCGGCGAGCATCCCGGGGCGCAGCGCGCCGACGCGGTCGCCCAGCAGCACCTGCTGGGCGGGGTGGACGGTGAGCGTGCGCAGCGCCTCCTCCAGCTTCAGCTGCTGGAAGGGCCCGAGCACGTCGTCGCTGTCGCGCATCAGGCGCGTGGTGGCGGTGCGCAGCGCCAGACACGGATCGACCGGCGCGGCTGGAGAGTCGCTGTGACAGGAGCTGAGCAGGCCGTGATCGAAGTCGCGCCGTAACGAGTGGACCTGCGCGGCGCGCTCCCGGCCGAGCACCTCGTCACGCAGCCGTTGCCCGAGGTAGTAGATCTGGTTGATCGTGTGACTTACAGATATGCCCAGCGCCGCGGCGCGGGCGATCTGCTCGTCGTGGACGACCGCGAAGTGCTCGATGCGGTGGGGCAGGCGCGCCATACGATCGGCGACTTCGACGCCGGCGCGTCCCGATCCACCGGTGTGGCCCGGCCCGCCGAGGCGCTCCAACCCACCGGCGACCACGGGCACATCCGAGCGCCTCGACACGCCCACCTGGCCCCCACCGCCGGGGGAGCGCTCGGTGGCGACCGATTCGGCCAGCATCCCCGAATCGGCCAGCGCCTCGTAGCAGCGCAGCACCTGCTCGGTTGCGCGGTCGCCGTCAGCGTGCACCACCAGCTGCCACCCGGCGTCGTGCCACCGACGCATCGCGGCGCATAACTCCTCCCCCTCGTGCGTCAGTGCACCGCTTCCGCGGTCGTTCAGGTAGGGCTCTCCGAGCGCCGCGGCGAAGTCCTGGATCGAGCCGTCCGCCCAGTAGGAGATGCCCACCACGTCGTAGCGCTCATCCCCGCCGCCGGGTGTGGCGCCGAGCGCGGCGGCGAGCTCCGGGACGAACGCCCCGCGCACCCGCACCGGCGCGTCGGGTGCACGCGCCAGGGCGTGGAGCAGCCGGTGCTCAGCCGCGCCGGCGAGCAGTCCGATACCGGTGTCGTACACGGTGGTGCAGCCGCGCATCGCGAGCTCGCGGAGCATGCGCGCGCCGATCTCCGCAACGCGCTCAGGCTCCCGCTCGAACAGCTCGCCGATCGCCTCGCGGGCGATCCCGGCGGCGGCCGGAGCCGGGGGACGCTCGCCTTCGACCGATTCGGGAGACACTCGCTTTACCGAAGCCGGGTGACACGCGCCTTCGGCGCTGGCCGATTCGGGGACGCGAGCGGAGCGAGTGTCTCCCTGATCGGTCCCCGTTTCGGCCAGCCTCCCCGAATCGGCCAGCATCCCCGTTTCAACCAACATCCCCGCTTTTGCCAGGGCGCTCTCCAACACGTGTACGTGGGGCTCCACGAACCCCGGCAGCACGGCGCGACCCTCGAGGTCGACGATCTCGGCGCCCTGGGTGTAGTGGCGTTTGATCTCGGTGAGCGTGCCCACCCCGACGATCGCGCCGCCGCGAATCGCGAGCGCCTCACCCACCGGGTTGTCATCGTCCAGCGTGATGATCGGGCCGCCTCGAAGGATCACCATGCGACCGGCTTGCTCCATGCCGTCCGCTTCGTCGCACGAGACAGTCGCCGGTGCGAACGCCGGGATCGTCAGGTTCCCCAGCGCCCCCCGCGTGAGCGCGGCGACGCCAGGGCAGCATGCAGCGCACATCGTTGGAGCACCTCTTCCGTGAGCCCGGTCTGCCAGGGAGTGCAAACGATATCGCACAGTGGATTACACAACCTCACCCCTTGGGGGTGAGCCACGCTGTTCCTACGTTGCTCTTAGATTTCCGACCCACATAACGACCCACAATGAACCGCCGCCGTCTGGCCCTCCACCAATCTGCGACACCACAACAGCGACCCACCGCCGTCCTGCGCCCATCACCCTCCAGCGACCCCGCCATCCTGCGCCCACGACCCTCCTGTGACCCACCGCCGTCCCGCGACCCACCGCCGTCCTGTGACCCGCCTTTCCCCCTCCGCGTCCGCACTCGCCGCCGCGCTGATGCTCGTGCTCTGCGGGTGTTCCTCGTCCAGCTCATCCGGGGGGCCCGCGGCGGCGGGTGGAGCGGCGGGGACGAACGCGCCGTCGGCGAGCGGATACGACGGCGCACTGCTGCCCGCAGACCTGCCGGCACACCCGTTCGCGCTCACCAACCAGAGCGGGCGGCGCGTGTCGCTGAGCGCCTTCCGCGGACGGGTGGCGATCCTCACGTTCCTGTACACCACCTCGCACACCACCGCGCCGCTGATCGCGCAACAGATCCGCGGGGCGCTGGACGAGCTCGAAACGGAATCCCGCCCGCCCACGCCGGCGGTGGCGATCAGCGTCGACCCCTCCGCCGACACGCCGGCGCGCGTGCGGGCGTTCTTGCGCGCGGCGTCGCTGACGGGACGGATGGAATACCTGACCGGCGCCGCCGCACGGCTGCGCCCGCTGTGGCGCGCGTACGCGGCGGTGCCGGCGAGCGCCGGCCCCGTTGCCTACGAACGGGGGGCGTTCGTGCTGCTGCTCGACCGGCAGGGCGCACCGCGCGTGGAGTTTCAGGTCGGACAGCTCACCCCGGAAGCGCTCACCCACGATGTGCGCCGACTGGAACAGCAGGAAGCTCGCTGATATCCTACCGCGTAGGTAGGTATTCAGAGTGATGATGATCTGAGCGGGAGGGGGCAGGCTCGCTCCCGACCTCCCCCCAAGATGGGTAGGCATTCAAGATGATGTTCTCAACCAAGGCGGAGTACGGCGTGCGTGTGATGGTGGCGCTCGCGCAGCGCGCACGCGCCGTCAACGCCGAGCAGGAGCCGGTGGTGCCACTGGCGGAGATCGCCGAGCAAGACGGGCTGCCGCTTGCGTACCTCGAGCACCTGGTGGCGCGCCTGCGCAAGGCCGGGCTGATCGAGAGCCGCCGCGGCAGCCGCGGCGGCTACATGCTGGCGCGGGCCGCCGGGGAGATCACGATGGCCGAGGTGGTGGAGGCGCTGGAGGGCACGATCGCGCCAATCGAGTGCATCTCCCAGAGCGCCGACGGGAGCATCGTCTGCTCGCGCGAGTCCGATCCCGATCATGTGTGTCCCACGAAGCTGCTGTGGACACGCGTGCGCTTCTCGATCGTGAGCACGCTGATGAACACCACGCTCGCCGATCTACTGGCCGAACGAGGGATGCAAGCCGAAGGCGAGTCTCTCCCCGCTTCGGTCGAAGGCGCCTGCCTCCCGGCTTCGGTAGTGCCGGTCGCCGGTGAGACGTTGCCCACAATCGCCTGACCCACCCACAATCGCCTGACCAAAGGAGACCATGGCCGACCTGGAGATACGCAACCTGCACGTGCGCATCGAGGAGCGCGAGATCCTCAAAGGCGTCGACCTGAGCATCGACCGCGGCGAGGTGCACGCGCTGATGGGCCCTAACGGCTCGGGCAAGTCGACGCTCGCCAACACGCTGCTCGGGCACCCCGCCTACGAGGTCACCGAGGGGACGATCGTGTTCAAGGGCGAGGACATCACCGAGGCCGAGCCCCACGAGCGCGCGAAGGCGGGGCTGTTTCTCGCCTTCCAGTATCCCGTCGCGATCCCGGGGGTGTCGGTCGCCAACTTCCTGCGGATGGCGATCAACGCCAAACGCGAGGAGCCGATCCAGGTGAAGGCGTTCCGCGAGCAGCTGCAGCACGCGATCGAGCTGCTCGACGTCGACCGCGCGTTCACCTCGCGCCACCTCAACGACGGCTTCTCCGGCGGCGAGAAGAAGCGCGCGGAGATCCTCCAGATGGCGATGCTCGCGCCCGACGTGGCGATCCTCGACGAGACCGACTCCGGCCTGGACATCGACGCGCTGCGCACCGTCGCCGAGGGAGTCGACCGGCTGCACAAAGAGCAGGGGCTCGGCGCGCTGATCATCACCCACTACCAGCGCATCCTCCACTACATCGCGCCGCAGTTCGTGCACATCATGCTCGACGGCCGCATCGTCCTCGAGGGCGGCGTCGAGCTGGTGGAGCGCCTGGAGCGCGAGGGCTACGACGAGATCCGCCGGGAGTTCGGCGTCCATGTCTGAGATCGCCGTCAAGCCGGGAAGGCACAGGGAGGCCACGCTCTATCACGCGCTGCACGGCGCCGGCGCCGGCGATGGGCGCACGCTGGAGCAGCTGCGCGAAGCGGCGCTCAAGGTCTATGAGTCGCTGGAGCTGCCCGTTTGGCGGCGCTCGGGGTTCTGGACCACCAGCTTCGAGGGGCTCCAGCTCGACGCGCTGCAGGTGCGCCACCACGGCGCCGCGGCGGGAGACTCGCCCGCGGGCGGTGGAGCCGGCGGCGAGGAGGAGGCGATTCCCGAGGTGGTGCGCGACACGGTCCCCGACCGCCAGCGCGCCGGGCGGGTGGTGCAGCGCGACGGCAGCGTCGTCGGCGTCGAGCTCGACGCCGGACTGGCCGCGCGCGGCGTGATCCTCTGCTCGCTGGAGGTCGCCGCGCGTGAGCACACCGAGCTGTTCATGAAGTGGTACTCCAAGCGTCTCACCTACCACCGCCACAAGCTGGAGGCGGCCAACGCGGCCTTCTGGACGGGCGGCGCCTTCCTGCACGTCCCTGCCGGCCTGCAGATCGAGCATCCGTTCGAGATCGTTTACGCCATCGACGGGCCCGGCGTCGCGCAGTACGGACGCACGCTGATCGTCGGCGCGCAGGGCTCCGAGCTCCGGGTGCACGAGTACAACCTCGCCCCCGACTTCGAAGGGCAAGCGCTCCATGCCGGGGCGTTCGAGCTGTATCTGGAGGAGGGCGCCCGCTGCCGCCTCGCACAAGTGCAGGATTGGGGCTCCGGCGAGGTGTTCGACGCCTCCACCCGCTTCGTGGGCGTCGGTCGCGACGCCTACTGCCATTGGCTGCCCTCGCTGTTGGGCGGACACCTGGTGCGCCATCACCTCGAGCTCGCCGTCAGCGAGCCCGGCGGCGACATGGCGTTCAGAGGCCTGTTCTTCGCGCAGGAGCAGGAGCTGCTCGACGTGTTTGCGGTGGACCTGCACGAGACCGGCCCGTCCGGCGGAGACGTGCACTGGCGGGGGGCGGCGGCCGGCGAGAGTCGCGCGAGCTTCGAGGGCCTGATCCAGATCGACCCCGGCGCGCAGCAGACCCACACCTACCTGCAGATCCACACGATGATGCTTTCGCCGAAGGCGCGCCTGGACGCGATCCCCTCGGTGCTCGTCTCCGCCGACGATGTCTCCGCCTCGCACGGCGGCACGGTGGGCGAGCTCGACGAGGACGCGATCTTCTACATGCAGTCGCGGGGGCTCGACCGCGCAAGCGCCGTGCGGGTGATCGTCGAGGGCTTCTTCGAGCCGCTCATCTCGCAGCTGGACGACCCCGCGCTGGAGAAGCTCGTGCGGGAGCGGATCGCCGCGAAGCTGGCGGCGGCGCGCGAGGACATCGAAGCGTACGCGGCGAGCCGGTGAGGTGACGATGACGGGCACGGCGACGGAGACGGCGACGGCGACGGCGATACACGGCGACGCCGCGGCCCTCGACGTACGCGGGGACTTCCCGATCCTGGCGCGCGAGCTCGACGGCCGCCCGCTGGTGTACCTCGATTCGGCCTCCACCGCGCAGAAGCCGGCGGCGGTGATCGACGCGGTGGCGGAGCACCTGCGCGCGCACAACGCCAACGTGCACCGCGGTGTGTACGCCTTGGCACAGGAGGCCGATGCCGCCTATTCAAAGGCGCGCGCGGCGGTGGCGGCGTTCGCCGGCGCCGGGGGGGCGGGACCATTTACCACGATCTTCACGAAGAATGTCACTGAGGCGATCAACCTCGTCGCCTACGCCTGGGGCCGCGCCAACGTAGGCGCGGGCGACGCGGTGCTGATCACGCAGATGGAGCACCACGCCAACATCGTGCCGTGGCAGCAGCTCTGCAAAGAGCGCGGCGCGCGGCTGCGCTATCTGCGCGTGGACGAGCACGGGCAGCTCTCGATGGAGCAGCTCGACGAGGAGCTCGCCCGCGGCGACGTGCGGCTGGTGGCGTTCACGCACGTCTCCAACGTGCTCGGCACGATCAACCCGGTGGCGGAGATGACCGCGCGCATCCGCGCCGCCGGCGCGGTCGCGCTCGTGGACGGCGCGCAGGCGATGCCGCACATGGCGGTGAACGTGAGGGCGATCGGCGCCGACTTCTACGCCTGGACCGGCCACAAGGCGCTCGGCCCGACGGGCATCGGCGTGCTGCACGGGCGGCGCGAGCTGCTGGAGGAGATGCCGCCGTTCCTCACCGGCGGGGACATGATCGCCTCCGTGGACTTCGACGGCGCGACCTGGAACGAGCTGCCCTACAAGTTCGAGGCCGGCACCCCGCCGATCGCCGAGGCGGTGGGGCTGGGGGCCGCCGTCGAGTACCTCGGCGCGCTCGGCATGGAGCGGGTGCGCGCGCACGAGGAGGCGCTCACCGCGCACCTGCTGACGCGCCTGGCGGAAGTGCCGGGGCTGCGGGTGGTGGGCCCCGCGCACGCCGTTGACCGGGGCGGCATCGCCTCGTTCACGATCGACGGGATGCACCCCCACGACATCGCCGAGCTGGTGAGCCGCGCAGGCGTGTGCATCCGCGCCGGCCACCACTGCGCGCAGCCCTTGATGCGCGCGCTCGGCACCCCGGCGACCGCGCGCGCGAGCGTCGGCGTCTACAACACCCCCGCGGAGGTCGACGCGCTGCTCGACGCGCTGCTGGCGGCACGCGAGGTGTTCGGGCTGTGAGCCGTGGATCGATCTGCTGTTGTGGTCGGCGCATGCGCCGACCACCGGGACCGCACATGTGCGGTCCCGTTCCGACCCGTGCATGCACGGGTCGGCCCCGCCGCGCATGCGCGGCGGGGGACAGCGCCGCATGCGGCGCTGTCTTCCAATAGATGGAGAAGACGATGGACGACCTCTACCGCGACTACATCCTCGAGCACTACAAGCGCCCCCGCAACTTCGGCGAGCTCACGCCGCACGACCTGGAAGCCGAGGAGCACAACCCGCTGTGCGGCGACGAGCTGGGCGTGCAGATCCGTGTGAAGGACGGGCGCATCGAGGATCTGCGCTTCCACGGCCACGGCTGCGCTATCTCGCAAGCCGCCGCCTCGATGGCCTCCGAGGAGTTGAAGGGGATGGAGCTCGATGAGGTGGGCCGCCTCGGCGCCGACTGGATGCTCGACCTGCTCGGCATCCCCGTCTCCGCCACCCGGCGCAAGTGCGCGCTGCTCAACCTCAAGGTCGTGCGCGGGGCGGTCAGTGGGGATCGCGACTGGCCGACGTAGCCGCGCGCAGCTGGCGGGATCGCGACCGTCCGGTGCGCCGCAGCGTGCCCGCCGGACGCCGACTTCGCAGTCCCCCGCAGACCCGATAAAATCCTACCCCAGAGCACGGAATTCAAGCCAAGGGA
>DATMMB010000196.1:0-2453 GCA_035569895.1 Solirubrobacteraceae bacterium
CGTTCGGCGTCTTGCGCGTGGCCGCCGTGGGGCTCGCCCCGAGGAGCAAGCCGCGCTGATTCTGGCGCTCGATCTCTTCCACCTGCCGGGCCCGTTCGAGCTTGTCGGCGACGGCGCCGGCGGCGTACTTGCCCGTCGTCGCACGGCTGCGCACCGAGTCGAGGAGCTTGCGGTGCTCGGCGAGCATGCGCTCGCGTTCCTGCGGGTCGAGATAGCCGGCGTGCAGCTCGGCGTGCCGCAGGTCCTGGATACCGAGGCGGAGCGGCTGCCCGGTGAGATTCGTGTAGGCTTGGTGAAAGCGCTGGGCGAAGCCGCTCTTGACGGCGTCCTGCAGGGACGCGTACGCGCGGGCCTGGCCGCCCATGGTGGTGACGTAGTTCTCCCAGGCCGACGTCCGCGGCACCGTGCCGCCGTCGAAGTGGTGATCCTCCATCAGGCGGTCGCGCTTCGCCTTCCAGTCGGTCCACTCCGGTGTCGTCACCTCGCCCCCGAAGAGCCCCCCGGTGGTGGTGTGCTCGGGCTCCGGGCCGAGCGCCTTCAGCCGCTCGTCGAGCGCCGTCTTCTGCGCGCCGGGCTTCGCCACCTCCGCGGCGAAGTAGTGCCGCAACGCCCGCTGCTCCTGATCGGTCAGCTCGCCGACCGGCTTGAAGGCCGCCATGGCGCGCGGATCGGCGGCGAGCGCCCGGAACATCGCCTCGTGTGTGTCGACGTTGTCCACGTCGATCCCCTGCGCATGGATCGGCGCGAAGCGGCCGAAGCCGGCTTTCTCGGCTTGCTCCTCGACGATCTTCTGCGCGCGGGCGCGCCATTGCTCGGCCTTCACCAGGTGCTCGCGGCCGCCGGTGTTCTCGGTCGGCGGGAACAGCTCGCGGACGCGCGCCTCGACGGCCGCGCGCTGCGCCTCCGGCACCGCGTTGACGCCCGTCAAGAGATCGGGGAGCACGTCGTTCAGGTCCTCGCCCTGACCGACGCGGCGCGCGACGTACTCGTCGACGTCGCCGCTCGGGTCGCTCCACTGGTCGAACGGTTTCAGGTTCGTCGTGAGCGACGGCGGCTCGATCCCCGGGGCGTTCATGGAGGTCGCCGTGCGGACCGCGCCGCCCTTCGGCTGCCAGTTAGCCTCGTCCTGCTCGCCGCGTTTGATGGACAGCACGGCCTCGGTGAGCTTCTCGCGCGCCGGGTCGGGGGCCGCGGCGAGTTTGGGGAACGCGGCCGCTTTGATGGTGGCGAACTGGTTCGTGCCGTCCGACGTGATCGTGTAGTCCTCGCGCGCGAGCCCGAGCGCGCGGAGCTGGCGGATGGCGGTGTCGGTGCCGACAGGTCCGAGGTTCGTGTGCACCTCCGACGCCGGCGGCGCGCCGAGTGCCTGCACGAGCGCCGCGGTCGCCTCGTACTCGCCGAGCGCCTGCCCCATGGTCTGGCGCGCCTCTTCGAGCTTGGCCGCGCGCACCTGGTTCGCCTGCACCGCCGTCGCCAGCGCGTCCGGCGTCGAGAGATGCGCGATGGCCTCGTCGGCGGCATCGAGGTCCTCATCCAGCTCCCGGATGCGCTCGTCGGCTTGCCGGACGTTCTCCTTCACGTGGTACTCGCCGAGCTGCTTCGACATGGCCTTCGCGACGTCGGCCCCCTCGCGCCCGTGCACGAGCGCCGCGAGGAGCTGCGCCGAGCCGCCGGCGCCGAGCACGTCGACCACTTCGCGACTCACCAGCGGCGTCTTGAAGGCCGCCAGCGCCGCGTTGTTCATGACGTTGTAGGCGCCCGCGGACACGTGGCGGTCGAGCGCCCGGTGGAGCCCGACGCGGTCGTAGTCCTCGCTGAAGACGCCGCCGCGGCCGAGCAGTAGCTCGGGCGATTCCACGCGCGACAGGAACGCCTGCGTCATCGTCGTTTCGACGGACGCCTCGATGTCCTTTTTCGCCTGCGCGAGCAGTGCCGGGTCGACCTTGCCGCCGGCGAGAAAGATCGGCTTCCCGAAGAGCCGTTCGTCCTCCGGCTCTTCCGCGGCCAGGGCGCGCTTGCGCTTGTCGAGCGCTTTCTGCGCCCCGAGCAGGTGGAGCAGCTCGGCGGGGTCGGCAATCGGCTTCACCGCCACGTCGGCGGGCGGCAGCGCGCCGGTTTCCTTGTAGCGCCGCATCTCGCGCTGGTAGCGGTCGGCGCCCTCGCGCATGAGCGCCACACGCTGCTCGTACAGGTCGGCGGCGTCCTGCCCGTGCTCCTGGGCAATCTCGCGCTTCTTCTGCTCCATGCGCTGGCGAGACAGCACGGCCGCCTCGCCCTTCACGGCGGGCTGCGCGCTGCCCTCGATCACGTCGAGGTCGACGAGGCGGTCGCGCAGGTGGTCGATCTCCTGCTCGCGCGTCTTCAGCTCGATCGCCGCGTTCTCTTCCTTCGGGGCGTCGGGGGGCACGTCGCCGGCCTGGAGCTTCGTCAGCGTCTTTGCCGCCTCCGCCTGC
>DATMMB010000197.1:0-6380 GCA_035569895.1 Solirubrobacteraceae bacterium
CATCGTCGAGCTCGCCGACGTCGCCGGTGTGCAACCAGCCGTCCGCGTCGATCGTCTCCGCGGTCTTCTCGGGGTCGCCGCGGTAGCCCAGCATCACCATCTCGCCGCGCACCAGCAGCTCGCCATCCTCGGCGAGCGCGATCTCCACACCCGGGGCGGGCGGGCCGACGGTGCCGAGCTTGATCCGCTCCGGCGGGTTGACGCAGCCGGCGCCGCAGGTCTCCGACATCCCCCACAGCTCCGCGACGGGGATGCCGATGGCGTGGAAGAACTCCAACACCTCCAGCGGCGTGGGCGCGGCGCCGACGTTCACCGCGCGCACCTCGTCAAAGCCCAGCATCGCCCGCAGCCCGGCGAAGATCTCCGCGTCGGCCGCCGCCACCTCGGCGGCCAGCTCCGCCGGCACTTGCTCCCCACGCTGTTCGATCCGCACCTTCTCGATCGCCGCCTCAAGCGCGCGCTCGCTGCGTACGCGCTGCTCCGGCGGCTGGCCGGCCACCATCGTCTCCAGACCCGCCTTCAGCTTCTCCCAGATGCGCGGCACCGCAAAGAACCAGTGGGGGCGCACTTCCGGCAGGAAAGCGACCACCTGGCGGGGGTCGGGGCAGCTGGTGATCTGCAGCCCATACACGATCGGCAGGTAGTGATGGGCGCCGCGCTCGGCGATGTGCGCCGCCGGCAGCCATGAGATCACGCGCGCTTCCTCGGGGAACTGCACCACCGTCTCGATGCCGCGCACCGCCGAGAGCAGGTTGCGGTGGCACAGCTGCACGCCCTTCGGCGGGCCGGTGGTGCCGGACGTGTAGATCAGCGTCAGCACGTCCTCGGGCTGCACCTGTGCGGCGGCCTGCAGCACCGCGGCCTGCGCCTGCGGGTCGCGCCCGCTCGCTTCCACGTCGGCGAGCGCGAGCACGCCCTCGGGCAGCGGCTCGCCCGCGACCGGGTCCACGAGGATCACGTGCTCGAGGTTGGGGAGGTTGCGCCGCGCCTGGAGCAGCCGCTCCAGGTACTCGCGCTCGACCACGGCGATCGGCGAGGCGGCGTCGGAGACGACGTACTCGATCTGGTTGGCGGCGTAGGTCTGGTAGATCGAGAAGGGCGTCGCCCCCAGCGTGACGGCGGCGAGGTCGGCGACGTGGAACTCGGGCCGGTTGGAGAGCAGGATCGCGAGCGTCTTGCCGCGGCGCAGCCCCAGCCTGTGCAGCCCCCCGGCGAGGTCGCGCACGCGCGCGTGCCACTGCGCCCAGGTGAGCGTCTGCTCGTCGCCTTTGGTGCGGATCGCCACGCGGTCGGCCAGCGCGGCACTGGTGAGCTCGAACGCCTCCACGATCGTGGCGGCGTGCGCCGCCGAGAAGCGCTGCGCGGCGCGCACGTCAGGGCTCGCGGGCTGCGGCGGTACGGTGGCGCTCTCCATCGTGCTCCCTCCTCGATCGCTGGAAACCTGGCTTACACAAAGCTAGCGAAAATGCGAGGGAGCCAGATGTCGATCGTCGTCAGCCCCCGAGCCGGCCGATGTCGTTGCTGAGGCCGTTGATGACGAGGAACGCCAGCAACACGATCCCCACGGAGCTGAAGCGCCACATCGCCGCCAGCGACACGCGCCGGCCGCGCACCTTCTCCGCGAGCGCCCACAGCACGTGGCCGCCGTCGAGCGGCAGGAACGGGAAGAGGTTGACGATCGCCAGCGCCAGCGAAACGAAGCCGATGATCACGAGCGCGTAGCCGGCGCCGGCGGTGACCGCTTCCTGTGTGGCGACGGTGATCCCGACGATGCTGCTGAATTCGTGGCGCACCTTCGCGCTGGTGAAGGCGTGGCCGATGTTGGTGAGCGTGTGGGCGGTGATCCCCCACATCTCGCCCAGCGCCGTGCCGGCGGCGGAGAACACGTTGTAGTGCATGGCGGCGGCGCCGAAGCCGAAGCCGATCAGCATGCGGTGCAGCGCGGCGCTGTAGCGCGGGTAGACGGACAGCGTCACAGTGCGCCCGGCGCGGCGCACCGTCAGTTGCACGGGCGTCGCCGCGCGGCACCCCCCGCGCTGAACGCCCGCGCAGCGGTGGGCGCCGATCGCCTTGATCGCGGAGTCGACGCTCACCGGGCGTCCGTCGACGGCCACGATCCTGTCTCTCAGTCGCAGCACGCCGTCGGCGGGCTCGCGCCGCTCGATCGCAGCGACGGTGGGGGCCGGCGCGAGTGTGTGGATCGAGGGGTTGAGCCGTTCCAGGGTGCTGACGCCGGCGAAGCTGCCGGAGAGGAGCATCGCCCAAAACAGCACGAACGCGATCAACAGGTTCACCCCGGGGCCGGCGAGGATCACCGCGATGCGCTTCCACGGCGGCTGGTTGTAGTAGGCGTGCTTGGCCGCCTCGGGGTCGAGGCCCTCCAGTTCCTGGGGGCTCATCCCCGTGATCTTCACGAACCCCCCCGCCGGGATCGCCCCGATCATGTACTCGGTTTCGCCTCGCCGGAAACCCACCAGCTTGGGTGGGAAGAACAGCGAGAAGCGCTCGACGCGCATCCCCACCGCCTTGGCCACGGTGAAGTGACCGGCCTCGTGGAGAATCACGAGCGCGGCGATGCCGAGGATCGTCAAAACCCAGCTCATGCGCTCAGTGTCGCAGGCGACGGGGAGACTTCAGGCGGATGCCAGCGCGGAGACCGCCTCCCCCGCCACCTCCCGCGCCCCGCGGTCGGCCTCGTAGAGCGACTCGAACGCGCGGACCGGCTCGCCGGGCAGGCGCTCTAGCGTGGCGGCGATCACCGAAGAGATGCCGGTGAACTGTAGGCGCTCGGCGAGGAAGGCGTGCACGGCGACCTCGTTGGCGGCGTTGAGCACGCACGGTGCCGTGCCACCGGCAGCCGCCGCCTCGCGCGCCAACCGCAGGCAGGGGAAGGCGTCGAGGTCGAGCGGCTCGAACGTGAGCTGGCCGACCTCCACCAGATCGAGCGGCGCCACCGGCACATCGACGCTTTCGCCGCCGTGCAGCGCGTAGGAGATCGCGATGCGCATGTCGCGCGGGCCGATGTGCGCCAGCAGCGCGCCATCGGCGAGCTGGATGAGGCCATGCACGAGCGACTGCGGGTGCACGACCACGTCGATCCGCTCGTAGGGCGTGCCGAACAGGTGGTGGGCCTCCATCAGCTCCAGGCCCTTGTTCATCAGCGTGGCGGAGCCGATTGTGTTCATCGCGCCCATCGCCCATGTCGGATGGTCAAGCGCCTGCGACACCGTCACCCGCTCCAGCTGCGCGCGCGTGTGCCCGCGGAAGGGGCCGCCGCTGGCGGTGATCACCAGCCGCTCCACGGCGCCGGGCGGCTGGCCGCCGAGCAGCTGGTGCAGCGCGGTGTGCTCGGAGTCGACGGGGATGATCTGCACGCCGGTGGCTTGCGCCAGCGCGGTGACCAGCTCGCCGCCCACCACCAGCGACTCCTTGTTGGCGAGCGCAAGGTCGATCCCCTCGCCGAGCGCCGCCACCGTCGGCCCGAGACCGGCGGAGCCGACGAGCGCGTTCAGCACGAGGTCGGCGCCCGACTCCACCACCAGCCGCACCAGGCCCTCGGCGCCATGCAGCACCTCCCCCGCGGTCCACGCCTCCGCCGCGCGCGCGGCTGCGTCGGGGTCGACCAGCGCGACCCGCCCCACGCCATGCGCGCGGGCCTGCTTCACCAGTGCCTCCCAAGAGCGCTCGGCGGACAGCCCGACCAGCTCGAACGCCTCGCTGCGCGCGACGATGTCGAGCGCCTGCGTGCCGATCGAGCCGGTGGAGCCGAGGATCAGGAGTCGCTTGGGCATGGACGGCGGGCGTGGCCAGCGGGTCGGGGAAGGCAGGGCGCGCGCCGCCAATGGGCGCTCCGCGCGACGGCCTCACGATGGGGAAAGTGAGGGCTACACATACGCCAGCCAGATGTAATACCCCACAACCACGGTGAACAGCACCCCGTCGAGGCGGTCGAGGGCGCCGCCGTGGGCGCCGAACAAGCCGCCGGTGTCCTTGACGCCGGCGTGGCGCTTGAGGAAGGACTCGAACAGGTCGCCGACGGGGCCGGCGAGCGCGATGCCGGCGCCGAGCACGAGCGCGTGGGTGCCGGGCAGCCATTCCTGGTAGCGACCGGCGAGCCACACGCCGACCACGGCGAACACCATGCCGGCGAGGAGGCCCTCGACGGTCTTGCCGGGCGAGACGCTGGGCGCGAGCGGGCGGCGGCCGAAGAGGCGCCCACCCAGGTACGCGCCGGTGTCGCCGAGGAAGGTGCCGACGAGCACGTCGATCACGATCCCCTCGCCGTGGGGCAGACCGCGGAGCATCACCACGTGGGCGAGCGCGAGGCCGATCCAGAAGATCCCCAGCAGCGTGATCGCCAGGCCACCAGCCGAGGGATGGGGCTGCAGAAGCGTGAGCAGGAACAGCAGCGGCAGCGAGGCGACCGCCGCCAACAGCACGGTTGAGGACCCGTCCCCCCCGCCGTACAGCGCAGCCGCCACCAGGCCGGCGAGCGCGATGAAGCCGGCGAGGCGCACGGGGTGGGCGCGCGCGTACATCGCGCACAGCTCGTGCATGCAGATCCACGCGAGCGCGAGCACGCCCAGCGCGAAGACCAAGCCGCCCTCGATGACGATGAACAGCGCGAACGCGATCGCGGGGAGCGCGGCCAGCACGCGCGCGGCGAGGTCGGAGCGAGTGCTGCTCATCGCCCGCCGAACCGCCGCCGCCGGGCGCTGAACTCGGCGAGAGACTCCTCGAACGCCGCGCGTGTGAAGTCGGGCCACAGCTCCTCGCGGAACACGAGCTCGGAGTAGGCGGACTGCCACAACAGGTAGTTGGAGAGCCGCCGCTCGCCGCTGGTGCGGATGATCAGGTCGGGATCGTGCATCTCGGGTGCATAGAGCAACTGGCGGAAATCCTCCTCCTCGCCACCTTCGAAGCGAGCGGCGGCGTCGATGATCTCCGCGCGCCCGCCGTAGTTGAAGGCGACGAACAGCGTGATCGTCGAGTTGGCGTCGGTGAGCGCTTCGGCCCAGCGCATCTGCTCCTGCAGGCGGTGGGGAACCCCCTCGCGACGGCCGATGAAGCGCATCCGCACCCCCTCGGCGTGCAGCTCGGGGGTTTCGGAGGCGATCCGGCGCGAGAACATCTCGAACAGGCCCTGCACCTCCTCGGGCGAGCGCGACCAGTTCTCGGTGGAGAAGGAGTAGACGGTGAGCTCGCGCACGCCCAGCTCGACCGCGTCGCGCAGACGCGCCTTGACGGTGTCGGCGCCGGCCTCGTGGCCGGCGTTGACGGGCAGCCCCTGCGCGCGCGCCCAACGGCCGTTGCCGTCAGTGATGATCGCCACGTAGCGCGCCGTGGCGCGGTCGGCGCGCGCGGGCGACGCGGATGACCCGGTGGGTGCGGGCGTGGCGCCGGACGCCGCGGAAGGCTCGGCGCCCGCCATCAAACCGCGAGGATCTCCTCTTCCTTGGCCTTCAAAACCCCATCGAGCTCGGCGATGCGCGCGTCGGTGAGCTTTTGCAACTCGACCTCGGCGCGGTGCTCGTCGTCGGAGCCGGCCTCACCCGCCTCCTTGAGCTCGCGCAGATCGTGCATCACGTCGCGGCGCACGTTGCGGATCTTCACGCGCCCCTCCTCGATCAGGTGGCGCACAACCTTCACCAGCTCGCGGCGGCGTTCCTCGGTGAGCTCCGGCACCACCAGGCGCACGAGGTTGCCATCGTTGGAGGGGGTGAGGCCGACGTCGGACTCGTTGATCGCCTTCTCGATCGCCTTGATCGAGGACTTGTCGTAGGGCTGCACGGAAAGCAGCCGCGCCTCGGGTGCGGAGATCGTCGCGAGCTGATTGAGCGGCGTGGGTGCGCCGTAGTAGTCGACCGCAATCCGCTCCAAGAGCGCCGGGGAGGCACGGCCGGTGCGCACGGTGGCGAGCTCGTGTTGGGTGGCCTCCACCGACTTGCCCATCCGCCCGCCGGCGTCGGCGAGCAGCTCGTCGATCATCTCAGCAGCCATCCCGCCCTCCCCCTCCCCATACGTCTCCGGGAGCAGTCGCCGCACCGCACATCTCAACCATGGCCACTGCCCTCCACTTCCTCAGTCGGGGTCGTCGATACCAGCGTGCCCACCCGCTCGCCTGAGATTATCCGCGCGATGCCGGTGGGGTCGTCCATGTTGAAGACGTTGAGCGGCATGTTGTTCTCCATGCACAGCGCGAGCGCCGTGGAGTCCATCACCCGCAGGCGGCGCTCGAGCGCCTCCATGTGCGTGATCTCGGGGATGAACCGCGCCGCCGGGTCGAGCGCCGGGTCGGCGCTGTAGACACCCTCGACGCCGTTCTTAGCCATCAGGATGATCTCCGCGTGGATCTCCGCGGCGCGCAGCGCGGCGGCGGT
>DATMMB010000198.1:0-7823 GCA_035569895.1 Solirubrobacteraceae bacterium
GCGAGCGCGGCTCCCAGCTCTCCGCCGGCCAACGCCAGCTGATCGCGATCGCGCGCGCGCTGATCGCCGACCCGCGCATCCTGATTCTCGACGAGGCGACCTCCAACGTCGATCTCCACACCGAGGGGCGCATCGAGGCCGGCCTGCGCCGCCTGCTCGCGGGCCGCACCGCGATCGTGATCGCCCACCGCCTCTCCACGATCCGTCGCGCCGGGCGGATCATCGTGCTCGAGCACGGCCGCATCGTCGAGCAGGGCACCCACGATGAGCTGATCGCCGCCGAGGGCCGCTACCACGCCCTGTATCGCGACTGGTCAGCGCAGGCGGGGTAGCCCGCGACGCCGCTGAAGGTCGCGTTGCCTCCTACTGGGGCTCGGGCTAGCGCCCGCAGATCGCGAGGTCACGCCGCGGCGGCCCCTGCTCCCCTGGGCGCAGGTCGAGCTGCCACCAGCTCACGTCCCACCAGGCCCCGAGCTTGAAGCCGATGCGCCTGTAGGTGCCCACCTCCACGAACCCCATCGCCCGGTGCAGCGCGTCGCTGGCGGCATTCGGCTGCGTCACCCCCGCGCACAGCGTCCACAGGCCGAGCGCCCGCAGCCGCTCCAGCAACTCCGTGTACAGCGCTCTCCCAACCCCCGCCCGGTGGTGGCTCGCGGAGACATACACCGTCGTCTCCGCCGACCAGCGGTAGGCGGCGCGCTGGGCGAAGCGCCCGCCGTAGGCGTAGCCCATCACCCGCCCCTCGTGCTCGGCCACCAGCCACACGTACGCCTGCTCAATCCGGCGGCGTATCTCCTGCGCCGCCGGCGGGTGCTCCTCAAACGACGCCGCCGTCTTGCGCACGTACGGCGCGTACACATCCGCGCACGCCTGCGCGTCCCGCGCCGCGTCCGCCTCGCGCACGCTCAGGCGCGCGCCGTCAGCCACGCCCGGTCCGCATCCGCGCGAGCCCGCGCCGCCGCCCCGTCCGGGCATGCCAGCACCGTATCCCATATCCATAGATGACATCCTCGGGGAATCTAAAGCAAGGAGCGACAGCTACGGCTGGCACCACTGCCGCGCCCGCACGGGTCAACCCGAGGGACCTCCTCGACGTCGATCACCTGCTCTCAGGCGAGGAGCGCGACATCCGGCCGCCGCGCTGGCGCGATACGCCTACGCGACCGCGAGCTCAAGCTCGGCGTGGCTCGCTTTGGCGGGCAGCTCTAGCAGTAGCCCCTCGCCGTGGGACTCCTCAAGGAGCCTCCGCGCGCCGATGAGCGTCAGGCCAACCAGATCGCCGTTTTCGTCGAAGCGGACTGCGTGCCCTGCCGGCGTCTCATCCCAATCGACCGCTCGCGCGGGGTCGCCAATCGAGAGGTAGAGCACGTCTGCGTCGTGGTCGTAGCGAACACGATCGAAGGTGTACGGACCGATCTGGATGCTCATGGCTTGCGTCTCCTCGGGAACGCCGTCAGCACGCTCCCGTCGTTGTTCTCGTCAAAGGCTACTACCACCTTGAGCCATTGCGAAGGGCCTGTGCCCTGCAGGTAGTACCAGTCCTCGCCCACTCGCAGGGCGCGCAGCAGCTCGCTTGGCTCCCGGATCGCCCTCAGCACCTCGCCGCGCAGGCTCCCCACTTCAGGGTGGCCGTCGATGATGTGCCCCAGCGATCAGCGGTGAGATGGACTGTCCGGCCGAGGGGGTCAACCGCCGAGAGCACCCTACGTCCCCAGGCCGCTCCTGGCCGGCTTAGACACCCCGCATGCAGAACTGGCGCGCATACTGGCGCGCACCGTCCCCTGAAACGGCAAAAGCCCTGTGCTTACAGGGCTTTTGCCCACTCCGGGACAGGGACTCGAACCCCAAATTCGACATCCAGAGTGTCGCGTGTTACCGATTACACCATCCCGGATCGGAGCGTCCAGAATAGAGGATGGCGATGTTGGTGGCGCGAAGCGCTACGCCGCTCCCGCGGGTAGTTGTGGTACCATGTGGTCACAATGCAATCGCAGATCGGCATCCGCGAGCTTCGCGACAACTTGACCGCGACGATTCGCCGTGTCCGCGCGGGGGAGACGATCGAGATCACCCACCACCGGGAGCGCGTCGCGGTGCTGGCGCCGCCGCGAGCCGATCGCATCGACCGTTTGCACGAGGCGAGCGACATCACCCCAGGCTCTCCTCTCGCTGCGTCGCTGCGGCGCCATCCCGCGATCGGCGCGCTCAGCGCGAGCGAGGCGCTCGAGGAAGATCGCGCTGAGCCCTGAGCAGCGTCTCGTCTACGCCGACTCCTCGGCGCTGGTGAAGCTCGTCATCGATGAGCCGGAGAGCCCCGCGCTCGAGGCGCATCTCGCAGACCACCCGGCTGTGCTCGTCACCAGCAGGCTGGCGATGGTGGAGGTCGCGCGCGCGACGAAGCTCGCTAACCCAGGCGAGGAGGTGCAGGAGGAGGTGGAGCGGCTGCTGTCCTCATGCACGCTCGTGGCGGTGAGCGCGCAACTGCTGCGCGCCAGCCGCAGGCTGGCCTCGGCCACGGTCCGCACGCTCGATGCGATCCATCTCGCCAGCGCGATCCATGTCGAGGCCGACGAGCTGCTCGCCTACGACCATCGCCTGCTGATGGCCGCAAGCGCACAGGGATTGCCGGTCATCACCCCAAACTCACTCTGACCCAGCCCGGCACACGGCACGAGGCGTCCGCCGGTCGCCCAGCGGGTATGAAACGGAGGCCACTACCCCCCCGGCCCGCCCCCGTTGGGCGCGAAGAACTGCGTGATCGAGCCCTCCAGGCCAGGGTCGAGCACGAGCAAAACCTCGTCGCCCGCTTCGATCACGGTGTCGGCCTTCGGCACGAAGCCCGCGCCGCCGCGCAGCACGGAGATGATCAAAGAGCCTTCGGGGAGGTCGATGTCGGCGACGCGCCGCCCCACCGCAGGGGCGCCGGGGACGACCTCGAGCTCGATGATCTCCAGGCGCTCCTCTTCGAGCGCGAGCAGGTGCACGAGCCCGTAGCGGGGCACCTCGTGCTCGATCAGGCGCAGGATGAGGTCGGTGGCGGACACCGCCGGCTGGATGCCGAGCAGCTTGAAGTGCTCGTGGTTGCGGGGGTTGTTGACGCGGGCGATGATGCGGTCGCACAGGTACTTCTCCTTGGCGACCTGGCAGACGAGCATGTTGTCCTCGTCGTCGCCGGTGACCGCGATCACGAGGTCGGCGCGCTGGATGCCGGCGCGCTCCAGCACCCACAGCTCGGTGGCGTCGCCGTACTGGGCGGCGTGCTCGAACTCCTCCTCGATCGCCAGGTAGCGCGGGCGCGAGGACTCGATCAAAGTCACCTCCTGGCCCTTGGCGATCAGCTCGCGCGCGAGGTTGCGCCCCACCTTGCCGGCGCCGACGATGATCGCGTACACCTCTACCTCCTCCCCATGCGGCCGGCGGCTGGCCTGCCGGGGAACCCGCTCACGCCGCGTGCTCGACGGTCAGCGCCCGCTCGAACATCTCGATCGCGTGGCGGGTGGGAGAGATCGTGTGCAGCCCGAGCTCGCCGTACCAACCAGCGCGGGCGGGGTCCATCACACGCGCGATCACCTTCGGCACGTCGAAGCGCTTCTGGGCGATCTGGGCGATGATCAGGTTGGTGTTGTCGCCGTCGGTGGAGGCGATGAACACGTCGGCGCGCTCCACCCCCGCCTGCACCAGCGCGTCGACCTCCAAAGCGGTGCCGACCGTGAAGAGGCCGCCCGCCTCCTCCCAGCTGGTGGCCTGGCCGGCATTCAGGCGCTCGTGCGAAAGCGGGTCCTCGTCGAGCACCGACACCTCGTGGCCGGCGGCGAGCGCGGAGCGGGCGACGGCCGAGCCGACGCGCCCGGCGCCTACGATCAGGACGAACATGAGTCGCACTCTAGAGGGTGGCGCAGCCGGCCGTAGGCCGGCGAGCCGGGCCCCTCTTCGTCAATTAACGATGGGGGCGCCGCGCTGCCCCTGGACGGCGCGGTGGGGAGCGCGCGGATCGTCCGCCGCGGCCCGTTTGCGCACCGGCGGCGCGGTGACGATCACGCGGCAGGCGGCGCGCGCGACCACGTAGCGCACCACCTGCCCGGCGTGCCCGCCGAGCGAGCCGCCGTGGCCGCCGAGGTGCGCGCCGCCGCGCACGATCGACGGCGGCGGCACGCCGAGCACGATCGCCTCCACGCCGCGGCGGCGGGCCTCCTCGACGATCCCCTGGCCGATCCCGCGGGCGCGGGCGGTGGCGGTGGCGACGTGCACGCCGGGATGGCGCTCGCCGAGCTCCTTCGCGCGCGCGAGCGCTTCGCGGGCGCGCTTGAAATGAGACTCTGGCAGGCGCGCGTCGAGCGTGAGCGCCATCGGCATCTGGAAGATCCACACCGCCTCGATCGTCGCGGTGTCGATCGCCGCCGCGTCGGTGGGCGCGCCGGCGACGAGCAGCGCCGCGGTGCTCACGATCTCCTGCTCGAGCGCCCCGCCGTATAGCGGCACGAGGATCGAGCCGTACTCGCGCTCGCGCGGCTGCGCGGGGCGCAGCACCTCCGGCGCGACGGTGACGCGCTCAAGCGGCGAGCTTTCGTCGCGGCGCCGGTAGACGAGGTAGAGCACCAAGCCGGCGGCCATCCAGCCGAGGCCGACATAGCGGGCGGGGCGGTGGACGGCGATCAGCGCCACCCAGCCGGCGGCGGAGAGCAGCGCGCCGAACACGGCCGGCAGCGGCAGCTCGCCGCCGCGCAAGCGCACCGACAGCGGCACCTTGAAGGGGCGGCGGCGCGCGGGCTCGCGGTAGCGCAGCGCCACCACCGAGAGGTGGGCGATCGTGAACGCGAGCACCGCGCCGAAGGCGTAGATGCCGACGAGGAAGTCGATGTCCTCGGGGATCACCAGCACGGCGGCGAGCAGACCGGCGAGCACGATCAGCACGTAGGGGGTGAGGCGCCGCTGGTGCAGGCGCCCGAGCCCGCTCGGGATCTGGCGGTTGGTGGAGAGCGAGTATGAAAGTCGCGAGAGCCCGAGCATCGCCGAGTTGGCGGCGGCGATCAGCGTCACCGCCACCACCGCGGCGAGCAGGTAGCGCAGGGTGACGGCGAGCGCATGGGGTCGCAGGCGGGCGACCAGCCCGATCACCGGATCGTCGAGATAGCGGTGGGCGAGCGCGCTGTAAGCGCCGTGGACGGGGAAGACGCTCACCGCGGCGAGCCCGACGCCGACGTAGGCGAGCACGAGCAGCACGATCCCGCTCGCGAGCAAGCGGCGCAGCGCGCGCCCGGCGACGATCACCTCGCCGGCGAGGCCGGAGGCGTACTCCAGCGAGGTGAACGCCATCGTGGTGATCGTCAGCGCGAAGATCAGCCCCGGCCAGGTGGGAGCGCGGCCGAGGTGGATTGAGGCCCGCAGCGTGGAAGGGTCGAAGTAGAGGATCAAACCGAGCACGATCACGAACAGCTCGAGCGCGAGCGCGCCGAGGACGAGCACGCCGATCCGCAGCCCCCGCCGCGCGGAGAGGCCGCGGATGTTGGCGAGCACGACGTAGGCGATGATCGCGAACGCCAGCAGCAGCGCCTCGATGTGGTGGCCGAGCGGCGCCCAGAACACCTTCAGGTACTGCGTCGCCGCATACGCGGCGACCGCGATCAGGATGATGTAGTCGAGCAGGATCGCCCAGCCGGCGATGAAGGACACGAGCTCGTTGAAGGCGTAGCGCGCGAACACGGTGGCACCGCCGGGCTCTTGGTGCAGCGAGGCGCCCTCTACGTAGGTGAGCGCGGTGAGCCCGAACAAGCCGGCGGCGAGCAGGAACACGAGCGGGGTGAGCCCGAGCGCGTGGTCGACGACGACGCCGAGCGAGAAGAACACCGCGCTCGCGAGCGAGGTGTAGACGATCCCGAACAGGATCGGGCTGCCGATCGTGCGCCCGAGCGCCGCCATCCCCCACGCGGTGAGCCGCTCGCCCAGCGGCCCGCGCGGCTCGGCCGGTTCCAGCCACTCCCACTCCTCCTGCGCCGGGTTGCTCATCGCCGGCGCGGCGCTCCGTTGCCGCCGAGGTGTGGAGGGTGCTTTTTGGGGATCATCCGCGCGTCCCTACGCGCCCTACGCGCCTGCATCCGTGGGGCATCCATGCCCCACGACCACGCCGGAGCGCTTCGACCTCGCGATCGACTCATCTGCACAGAGGTTATGACCCTCCGCCCGCGACCACAACGGACGCGGACGCCGGTTGCTCAGGTGATCAGCGGGATGATCAGGATCGCGACGATGTTGGCGACCTTGATCATCGGGTTGATCGCGGGCCCGGCGGTGTCCTTGAAGGGGTCGCCCACCGTGTCGCCGGTGACCGAGGCGGCGTGCGCGTCGGAGCCCTTGCCGCCGAACGCGCCGTCCTCGATCAGCTTCTTCGCGTTGTCCCACGCGCCGCCGCCGGCGGTCATCATCACGGCGAAGAAGAAGCCGACGACGATCACCCCGATCAGCATGCCGCCCAGCGCCTGCGTGTCGATCAGGCCCACGATCACGGTCAGGCCGATCGGCAGCAGCGAGGGCAGGATCATCTCGCGCTGGGCGGTGCGGGTGACGATGTCCACACAGGTCGCGTATTCGGGTTCTTCGGTGCCCTCCATGATCCCGGGGTGCTCGCGGAACTGGCGTCGCACCTCCTCCACCACGGCGCCGCCGGCGCGCCCGACGGCCTCGATCGAGAGCGAGGCGAACAGGCACACCATCAGCCCGCCGAGCAGCAGGCCGATCAGCACGGGCGGTTCGTTGATGCCGAAGCTCAGTTGGGTGCCGTGGGCTTCCAGTTCCTGCTTGAAGCCGGCGAACAGCACCACCGCGGCGAGC
This sequence comes from Solirubrobacteraceae bacterium, assembly GCA_035569895.1. Classification (GTDB taxonomy): domain Bacteria; phylum Actinomycetota; class Thermoleophilia; order Solirubrobacterales; family Solirubrobacteraceae; genus Palsa-744. Next base: position 6,826 of record DATMMB010000198.1, read on the forward strand.
ACCGCCGAGCCGATCGCGTACCCCTTGGTGACGGCCTTGGTGGTGTTGCCGACCGCGTCGAGCGGGTCGGTGACGTTGCGCACCTCCTCGGGCAGATCCGCCATCTCGGCGATCCCGCCGGCGTTGTCTGTGATCGGCCCGAATGCGTCGAGCGCGACGATCAGCCCGGTGAGCGACAGCTGGCCCATCACCGCCACGCCGATGCCGTAGATGCCGGTGGTACCGCCGCCGGCGAGCTTCCACGCGCCGAAGATGCCGAGCACCAGCACGATCGCCGGTAGAGCGGTCGCCTGCAGGCCCGAGCCGAAGCCCTGGATAATGTTGGTCGCGTGGCCGGTGAGCGACGCTTTGGCGGTCTTCTTGACGGGCGAGAAGCGGGTGGAGGTGTAGTAGTCGGTGATGAAGAACAGGCACGCGGTGACGCCGATCCCGATCAGCGCGCAGAGATACAGTTTCCACCAGCTGATCGACTCCGAGGTGGTCTTCAACACGACGTCGTGCATCAGCCAGTAGGTGACCGGCGCAAACGCCGCAGCGGCCAGCAGGCCGGAGAGGACCAGACCCTGGTAGAGCGCGCGCTCGACGTTGCCGGTGGTGGTGCGCACCGCGAACGTGCCGATGATCGAGGCGATGATCGCCGCGCCACCGATGACGAGCGGGTAGAGCGCGACTTTGGTCGCCTCGTGGAAGGTCAGCACGCCGAGCAGGATCACCGCGACGGCGGTGACGGCGTAGGTCTCGAACAGATCGGCCGCCATGCCGGCGCAGTCGCCGACGTTGTCGCCCACGTTGTCGGCGATGGTCGCCGCGTTGCGGGGGTCGTCCTCGGGGATCCCCGCCTCGACCTTGCCGACGAGATCGGCGCCGACGTCGGCCGCCTTCGTGAAGATGCCGCCGCCGAGCCGTGCGAAGACGGAGATCAGCGAGCCACCGAAGCCGAGGCCGACGAGCGCGTCGACGGCGGTCTTGGGGCTGTCGTTGAAGATCGCGGTGAGCGC
>DATMMB010000199.1:0-4433 GCA_035569895.1 Solirubrobacteraceae bacterium
CCACGCCGGCGAGCACCACCGCTCCTTCCGCCCCCGCATCCTCTCCCGCCCCGTCCACTTCGGCCACCACCACAGACTCGGAAGCGTCCGCGGGCCCGACGGTGGTGGTGCAGCGCAGCCAGCAGACCACGCCTGGCGTGCGCCACGGCGCGAGCGCCACCGGCCACGGTGGGGGTCGGCGAAGCGGCGGGCAAGGCGGCGCCGCCAAGCAGGAAGGCAAGGGTGCCGCCAAGCACGGGCCCGGCAGCGCGCCCGCGGGGGCGCTCAACGGAGTCGCGTCTGCGCCGCAGACCGCTGGCGACGAAGTGGGTGCGCTGGCGGCGCTGCTGAGCGGCTCGACGGTGTCGGCGCAGGCGCTCGCGTTCTACCGCATCCCCTTGTTCCTGCTCCCCGTCTATCAAGCGGCCGCCTTCCAGTACGACGTGCCCTGGCAGATCCTCGCGGCGATCAACGAAATCGAGACCGACTACGGCACCGACCTGTCGGTCTCCACAGCGGGGGCGATCGGGTGGATGCAGTTCATGCCCGGCACCTGGCTGCAATATGGGGTGGACGCGACCGACGCCGGCTACGCCGACCCCTACAACCCCGTCGACGCGATCTTCGCGGCGGCGCGCTACCTGCACGCGGCCGGCGCCGCGCAACATCTGCGCACCGCGATCTACGCCTACAACCACTCGCAGGAATACGTCGAATCGGTGCTGCTGCGCGCTCGCCTGATCGCCAGCTATCCGCGACCGGTGATCGCAACGCTGACCGGTCTCGCCGACGGGCGCGCGCCGACGCCGGGCGCCCGTCTGGCGCCCGGCGCGATCGCCGAGCTGGCGGCGCGGGCCGCCGCTGCGCGGGCTGAAGGGAGCGGGGGCGAAGGTGCGTCCTCCGCTGCGACCGCGGGCGAAGGGCCCTCCCCGGCGGCGGCCGGCGGCGGTGCCACCAGCGCCACCGCGGGCGCGATCCCGCTTGCCCCGGCGCCGACGTCCGCCGCCGCGCGGGCGCTGCACGGCGGCAACGCGGCCGCCGGCGCGAACGGAGCTGCCGGTGGAGACGGAGCTGCCGCTGAGGGCGGCGCGGCAAACGCCGATGGAGTCGCGAACGCGAACGGCGATGCAAGCACGAACGGAGCCGCGGGCGCCGCGCGGGCTTCCGCCAAGTCGGCGACTCCCGGCTCGACGCCGGCGCCCTCGCCGCAGGCGGCGGCGGCGCGCGCCCGCGCCGCCGCCGACGCGCCCGCGAAGCCTTCCCAGCTGGTCGAAGTGCTGGGCGACCCCGGGAAGGCGGTGGTGGCGGTTGAGGATGGGCGCATCGAGCACCTCGGACGCTCTCGCGCGCTCGGGCGCTACCTCGTGCTGCGCGACATCTACGGCGACGTCTTCACCTACGCCGGCCTCGGCAGCATCGCGCCGCGCTTTCGCCCGAGCGTCCCTCGCGTGCGTGCGGGCGCCACGAGCGGCGAACCGACGCGCGACCCGGCGCCGACGCTGCCCGCGAGCGCCGGCCACCAGCGGCCGCTGACGCTGAAGGTCAAGGCGCCGGCGCCAGCGCCCGTTCCGGCCGCCACACCGCTCGAATCCGAATCCGAAAACGTGCCCGCCGGCATGGGGAGGGCGCGTCTGTTCGCGCACCCCGGCAACCCGATCGCGCGCGCCGCGATCAGGCGCGCCGCGCCCGCGCATGGCGGCGGCTGGCAGCCGCTGCGCGTCGGCTCGATCGTCGCCAAGGGCACCGTGCTCGGGCAGCTCGACACCCCCCGGGGCGCGAGCGCCGGGCGGCTGCGCTTCGCGGTGCGCCCCGCCGGCGACAGCGCCACGATCGACCCGCAGCCGCTGCTGCAGAACTGGCGCCAGCTCGGCGTCGCGCTGCACCCCAAGAGATCGACGGGTGGCGACTCGCTGCTCGGCGCGACTGCTGCCACCGCGCTGACGATGTCCAAGGGCGAACTCGAGCGCGCGGTGCTCGCCGACCCCGGCATCCAGCTCGACGCCTGCGCTCGCCACGACGTGGCGGCGGGCGCCGTCGACAAACGGGTGCTGGCGGTGCTCGTGTTCCTTTCACGCAGCGGCCTGCAGCCGACGGTCGCCGCCGTGCGCTGTCCGCGGCGCGGGACGCTGGCGGGCGTTGGCGTCGCGAGCCCGAGCACGGGCGCGACCGGCGGGCTGGCTGCCCCGCAGAGCGTGCATGACGGCCCGGCGGGCCCGGCGGGCCCGGCGGTGGACATCGCCGCGATCAACGACATCCCGCTCGCCGGGCACCAGGGCCCTGGCACCGTCGCCGACGCCACGATCCGCACTCTGCTGACGCTTCACGGCCAGTTCGCGCCCCGCACGATCGAGAGCCTGATGAGCTACCCGGGAGCGCCGGCCACACAGGCACGCGCGGCCGCCTGGAACCGCGTCGGCATCGAATTCGCGCCATCCCACCTGGTCGTGAAGGCGCACGCCGCCGCGGCCGGGCCGACCGCGGCCACTCCGCTGGTGCTCGCCGGCGACATCAGCGAGGCGCAGTGGAGCAAGCTGATCGGGCGCATCGCCGCGCTGCCGAAGCCATCCATCTCCGCCGCGCCCAGTTCCGCGGCGATCCGTGATCCGCAGGCGGCGCCCACCAACCGGGGGCTCGGCACGCGCGGTCTGGGCGCCGGGTCATGAGCGTCCGTCCTGCATCGCCCCGTCCTGCATCGCCCGGTCCTGGCATCGCCCGGGGTCGTGGCATCGCCCGGTCCTGAGCGCCCCCCTGGGCGCCGGCGGTTCTGCGGGCGGGCGTCCCATCCTGACTCCGCCGGGGTCCTGAGCGGCCCCGTCTACTTGGTGGCGGTGCCCGGATGGGTGGCGCCGCGGAACGCGCCGATCAGTGTGCTCCGGCACTTGGCGGTCGCGGCCCTGAACTGGGGGCTGCCGGTGTTGATCCCTTTGGTGTCGAACAGCGGGCCCTTGCCGGAGGTGTTGGGTTCGCCGACGTCGATCCCCTGCTGGCGCAGGCACGCGGAGAAGCGCACGAGCACCGCATGGAAGCGGGGATTGTCGTAGGGGTTGCGGAAACCATGTTTGTGTAGGCCGCCGAAGCGGTGGAAGTGGTTGCCGCCAGGGGGCAGCAGGCTGCCGGCGCAGCCCCGCATCTCTTCGTAGAACTGCGAGCGCGACACCCCGCTCGGCAGTTTCGCGCCGGCGAGTGGGTGGCTCTGCGGAAGGGTGATGCCTTTCTTGGCAAGGCATTGGCGGATCGCGGTGAAGGACGGCGCGTCCGTGCCGCCGGGCGTCGGCGTCGTCGAGCCGCGCGGCGTGGTGGCGGTGTGGGTGGCGGCGCCCGGAGTGGTGGCCGCCGACCCGCTGGCGGCTGGGGTGGTGGCCGCCGTGGCGGTTGTCGCTGCGCCGACCGCCGCCGCGTTGGCGCTTGTCTTCGGGGTGGTGCTCGACGATCCCCCGCACGCCGCGAGCCCGAGGGCGCTCGCCAGCAGCGCGGCGAGCGCGATTGACGGTGTGGAGGCTTGCAGCTTGCTGCGCAGGGTCGTGGTGGGGGGCATGAAGCTCCTTTGGGGACGATGCATGGCTGGTGGCGTGTGGAGTGTATGAACTACTTTGATCGATTGACCTAAAGCGCGGCACAAGAGGGTGCGGCTCAGCCCCCGAACAGCCCCGCTGTGCCCGAGCCGCCGCCCGATTCGGCGCCAGCGCCTGCGCCGCCGCGCCCCGAGCCGCCGCCGAACAGCGCGCCGATGCCGCCACCGCCGCCGGCGGCATTGACGCTGATCGTTTCGGCGCTGACCGCGCCGTTCGAGCCCTTCGCGCCGCGCACCACCACCGTTTCGCCGGGGTGGATGCCGTGCAGGTCGGTTTTGACGGTCTTCGTGATCGTTGACGCGGGGGAGGTGGTGACCTTGACGGTGGTGCCTTCGAAGTTGGTGATGTACAGCGTGCCGCCGGAGATAAACGACACTTCGCCGATCGTCGCGCCGGCGCCGAGCGACCCGAGGCGTCCCGCGAAGCCGCCACCTGCCGCGCTCCCACCTGCCGCGTTCCCACCGGCGCCGCTCCCACCGGCTCCGGCGCCGGTCGTGCCTGTCCCGTCCGCCCCGCTCGCTCCCGCGCCGGCGCTCGCGGACCCGCCGGAGCCGCGCAGCGCCGCGAACCGCGACGCGAGCCCCGCCACGCCGGAGCCGGAGGCGCTCGATGGGGTTTCGCCCTTCTCGACAAGCACGCCGCCGATGAAGCCGCCCGCGAGCAGCAGCACGCCGATCAGCAGCAGCGCAACGCGGTTGGCGCCCGTGCCGAGCAGTCGTCGCCGTGGTCGGGGCGGAAGCTCCCGGGGCGGAAGCTCCTCATGGTCATCTTGCATCGCCCGCTCCTGTTCGGGGGTGTGTACGGTGGGATCACTCAAAGCGCAGCGCCTCGATCGGGCGCAGGCGCGCCGCGCGCCCCGCCGGGTAGGTGCCGAAGAACAGG
>DATMMB010000200.1:0-6222 GCA_035569895.1 Solirubrobacteraceae bacterium
TGGTTTGTCCAATGACGTCGATCGGTGGCGGCCTAGTGAAAGCTCTGCACGAGCGCCTTGATCACGAGGTCCCAGCCGTCGACGAGCACGAACAGCAGCACCTTGAACGGCAGCGAGATGAAGGTGGGGGGGAGCATGATCATGCCCATGCTCATCAGCGTGGAGGAGACGATCAGGTCGATGATCAAAAACGGCAGGAAGATGAGAAAGCCGATCTGAAACGCCGTCTTCAGCTCGGACACGATGAACGCCGGGATCAGCACCTCCGTCGGCACTTCCGCGCGGGTGTGGGGCGTTTTCGCGTGGGCGAGGCTGACGAACAGCGAGATGTCCTGCACGCGCGTCTGGCGGAACATGAATTCGCGCAGCGGCTGCTCGGCGCGCTCGAGCGCCACTGTGGTGGAGATGTGGTGCTCGGTGAGCGGTTCGACCGCGTCGCGCCTGATCGCGCTCACGGTCGGGGCCATCACGAAGATCGTGAGGAACAGCGCGATCCCGACGAGCACCTGGTTGGGCGGCGCGGTGTTGGTGCCCACGGCGGTGCGGATGAAGCCGAGCACGATCAGGATGCGGCTGAAGCCGGTGACGGTGAAGAGGATCGCGGGGATCAGCGCGAGGCCGCCGACGAGCAGCAGGATCTGCACGGCGTTGGAGGAGGTGAGGTTCACCGGAGGGCCTCCCGCTCGCCGGGCGTGGGTGGTTGGACACCGCGGGCGCCGACCACCTCGTCGCCGTCAGAATGTGTCGTGCTCACCGGCGCACTGTCCATTCGCGCAGGCGTTCGAGCACGGGCACGCCCTGACCCGGGACACGCGGCGCGCGTGCCGCGCGCGCCTGACCGGGGATCTGCAGCGCGCGGCGCCGGGACGACCCATCCCCGCCACGCCCGTCTCCTTCGGTTCCATCGCCCTCGGCGGACAGATCGAGCAGTCCCGCGTCGCGCGCCTGCTGCTCGGTGTAGCGGTGGATCGGGGCGACCCCGTGCTCGGCGCTCCCCACGAGCAGGTAGTCATTCCCGGCGCGCACCAGATGCAGCGTGCGCCCTGAGCCGAGCGCGAGCGTCGCGAGGCTCGACAGGCCCGACCCCGCGGAGCGCGTCTCGCGCGAGGACTTCACCTGCTTGAGGATCCAGGTGAGCCCCCAGATCACCGCGATCACGATCAACAGCCCGACGATCGTGCGCACGATGCTCGCGCCGCCGGAGCTGGTGTGAGTGCTGCCAGAGGAGGGGGAGAGGTCGAGCGCGGTCGATTCGCCGCCACCCTTGGACGTGGGCGTGAACGCCTGCGCCGCACGGGCGTCGACCAGCAACACGGCGAGGCCGATCAGTGCGCTGCCGAGCGCGGGTAGCGCGGAACGAACGGCCGCGCGGGTAGGCGTCATGGACCGGATCATCGAGGGACGACTCCCGAGCACGAGGGTGGCGCAGCCGGCGCAGCCGGCGAGCCGGGCCCATCGTCCTTCAAGTAGTCGGTCCGGTTATCGGCGCCGCTCAAAATGGCTTTAGCCCCGCTGGCCAGCCATCCAGCGGGCCATCGGGCGGTGGCCGGCCCCGGTGAGGCCGCTGTGGGGCGTGGGTGTGTATTAACTTTTTAAAAGGTGTGCGCAATGGCGCACGGCCTTTTGATTTCAATGTCGATCGCCACGCTCCCGCGAGCGCGTCGATTCCCGCGTTCACACGAGCGTGTCGATCCCGCGTTCACGCAAGCGTGTCGATCCCGCGTTCACACGAGCGCGTCGATCAGCACGGCCCACTCGCCGCCGGCGCCGACCTGCAGCGTGCCGTGGGCGAAGCGCATGCCATTGACGTACAGCTCGATCGGGTCCTCCGCCCCTTGGTCGAGCTCGACGACGCTGCCCGGCGGCAGCGCCAGCGCCTCGCCGAGCGCCATCGTCGTGCGGCCGAGCTCCACCCAAACGCGCACCGGCACGCCCAGCATCCGCGCGAGGCTCTCGCGTGTGGGGGCCGCCGGCTCGCCGTCCGCCGGAGGTCCGGAAGGCGGATCGGTCGCGGCGTCGGCGGAGGCCAGCGTCACGGGGGCCAGCGTCGCGGGCGCCCCGTCGGCGGTCGGCAGCGACTGCACCACCGCAGCCCCCGGCGCAATCGCCTCGGTGAGCTTCACCGCGCGCCGCGCGCCGCGCAGGCCCGGGCGGGCATGGCCGAGCGGGACGCCCTCGGCATACAACCGCACGCCGTGCTCGGCGCGCTCGTCGAGCGCGAGCACCGACCCGGGCGTGAGCGCGAGCATCCGCTGCACCGGCATCCGCAGCGCGCCGACCTCCGCGCGCATGCGCACGTGGGCGGCGGCGAGGCTGCGGCTGACAGCGCGCCCGGCGTGCGGGTCGGCCTCCTGCGCCGCGCCGCCGCCACCGGCGATCTCCTCGGCGACCGGCTCGATCGCCGACCACGGGATCAACAGACACATGCTCGACGGGATCGCGTCGATGTGACTCTCGAACGTGAGCGCGAACGTCGGTTCTCCCATCGGCGCGATCACGCCCGCGTCCCCCTCCAAATCGACCTCGCCGAGCGACAGCTCGACGCCCCCGAGATCGCGCCACGCCATGTTCAGCTGGGCGATCAGCGACTGCAGCAGGCGCCGGGTGAGCGCCCAGTCGACCTCGCTCAGCCGGCGGTCGGCGGGCGCCTGGGCAGCGCACCCACCGAGCAGGCACTCGAGCGCCTGCAGGATCAGGGGCGGCTCGACACACAGCAGCATCTGACGCTCGATCGGCGCGACCTGCAGCGCGACGGCGATCGCGTTGGCCGACAGCTGCGCCTTCGCCGCCGACCACGTCAGCTGGCTGGAGTCGGCGATCGCGAGCTCCGCCGGCGCGCGCAACTCGGTGGAGAGACGCAGCGCGAACGCTTCGCAGAACGGGCCGAGCGTGCGCGCGATCCGCCGGCGCAGCTCCGCCGTGAACTTGGTCGGCTGCGAGAAGTCCACCGTGCGGATCGTCGCCTCGCGCCGACGCGCCGTGAACGGTTCGGTACCGGCGGGTTTGACGGCGGGCGCGGCGCCGGCAGGTGTCTCGGCTGATGGTGTCTCGGCTGCAGATGTCGCGGCTGGCGGTGTCTCGGCCGCAGGCGTTTCGGCGGCGGATGGCTCGGCGACGGCGGCGGAGGCGGACGGCTCGACCTGCTCCTGCTGCTCGGTCGCGCTCACGCCGGCTGCTCCCCGGCGGAGTCGGTGGCGTCTGCGCGCTCTACCCCGTCAGCACCCACCAGACCGAGCGCCGGATCGCCCTCGATGATCTCGCTGACGCGCAACCCGAACTGCTCGTCGACCACCACCACCTCGCCCCGCGCGATCGGGGTGCCGTTCACCAGCAGATCCACCGGCTCGCCCGCCAGCCGCTCCAGCGTGACAATCGAGCCGGCACGCAGCCCCAGCGTCTCGCCGACCGTCATCCGGGTGCGGCCGATCTCGACGCTGAGCTCCAGCGGCACGTCGCTGAGCCGCCGCAGATCGGGGTTCGCTCCAGGCGCCGACATCGCCGACGGCGACCCCGCCCCCCCCTCCCCCTCAACCCCTTCCAGGTGCGCGGCGTGCGGGTCGCCGGCGGGCGAGGCGTTCGGGTCGAGCTGCTCGTAGACGACTGCGTCGCTCATCGTCGGCTCCTACTGGACGGTGACTTCGGGGAACAGCACCGCTTCCACCTTGACGTCGGTCTGCTTGCGGATGTCGTCGAGGATCTCGTGCTTGATCGCGTTGCGCCCCTGGTTGGATACAAGTGCGCTCCCGCTCTGGCCGGTGATCGCGTCGGTGACGATTTCGCGCACCGCCGGTTCCTCGGGGAGCGTGCCTGCGCCTTCGCCCGAGCTCGACGACGACCCAGTCGCCGACGCGCCGTCGCTCTGCCCCGGAGCGAGGTCGAGCGCGACCGACAGCTTCGCGTAGTGGCCTTCGTTGAGGTTCAGCAGAAACGACTGCGGCAGCGCGTAGATCGTCCCCGGGATCTTCATCTTCACGGTCTTCTTCGGCTTGGTCATGGTGTACCCGACGCCGAGCACCAGCAGCAGCACGAGTGGGATCATCAGCTTCTTTTTGGACATGATCATGTGGGGTCGGACGTGGGTGGCGGTGGCGGAGGTGGTTGAGGGACGGATTGGGGAGTAGGTGATGGGAGGAGGGGATGGGTCGGCCGGGTTGGGGCTGCGCCTTGCTCCATGTATCGGGACCGGGTGTCGGGGACGCGCCCTGTTCGTATGTATCGGCCGGATGCGGGCGATCAGTAGAGGCGCTGCAACACGATCTCCACGCGCCGGTTGAGCGCGCGTCCCGCCGTGGTCGCGTTGGAGGCGACCGGATGCTGTTCGGCCCAGCCCACCGCGCTCAGGCGCCGCGGGTCGACGCTCTGGGCGATCAGATAGCGCACCACCGCGCTTGCGCGCGCCGTGGAGAGCTCCCAGTTGCTGGGGTACGCGCCGTTGATCGGCACGTCGTCGGTGTTGCCTTCCACGGCTACGGGGTGCACTTGGTCGATGTTCAACAGCTGTGCGATCTCGCTCAGCAGCGGCTCGCCGGCGGGCTCGAGCGTCGCGCTGCCGGAAGGGAACAGCAGGCTGTCGGTGAGCACCCTGATCGCGAGGCCGCGCTGTTCGATCGTGGCGTGCACCTCCTGCGCGAAGCCGTGCTTGGCGGCGTATTCGTTGAGCTTGCGCTGCAGCGCTTCGAAGCTGCTCTGCTCCTGCGCCGCCGCCGCGAGGTTGGCGGTGCTCGGCGCGCTGTGCGCCGCCACGCTCGCCTGCGCGGCGCTCGCGGATGAGCTCGATGTGTGTTCGAGTTCGCTCGTCGTGCTCGGCGTGAGGCGCACGATTGCGGGCGTGTCGATCTTCGTCGGGATGCGGCTGGAGTTGGCGCTCGCGCCGGGCTGCGCGATCGCCTTGCCGCCCGGCAGGATGTCGCCCGAGAAGGCGGCTTTCAACGCCTGCTGGAGCGTGACGAACTTCGAGATGTTCACTGAGGAGATCGAGAACAGCACCATGAACAGCGCCATCAGCAGCGTGATCATGTCGGCGTAGGTCAGCAGCCAGCGCTCGTCGTTGTCGTGCTCGGCGGCGTGCCCGCCTCGCCGTTTGCGCCCGTGCCCGCGTGCCATGTCAAGCTGCCTCGGCCGCCACCTGTGCGCCTGCGCCCGCGCCCGCGCGCGCGCTCTGCCCGGCGCTTGCCGTCTCCTCCTCGCCCTCGCGTTCGAGGGGAGGCAGGTAGGACATCAGCTTTTCCGCCACCAGGCGAGGGTTGTCGCCGGCCTGGATCGAGAGGATGCCCTCGAGCGTCATCATCCTGAGGCCCACCTCTTCGGCGGAGATCGCCTTCAGGCGGTTGGCAACCGGCAGGAAGATCACGTTGGCGGCGCCGACGCCCATCAGCGTCGCGAGGAACGCGGAGGAGATCGAGGGGCCGAGCGTGGAAGGCGCGGAGAGGTTGGCGAGCACGTGCACCAGCCCGAGCACGGTGCCGATGATCCCCATCGTCGGGGCGAACCCGCCGGCCTTCTCGAACGGCGCCGCCGCCGCCGCGTGGCGGGCGGCCATCCCGTCGACCTCGGCCTCCATGATCGCGTGCACCATCTCGGGGTCGGTGCCGTCCACCACCAGCTGCAGCGCGTTGCGGGTGAAGCCGTCCTCGATCTCGCCGAGCTGCGCGTCGAGCGCCAGCAGGCCGTCGCGGCGCGCCTGGTCGGCGAGCCCCACGAGCATGTCGAGGCGCCCGCGCAGCTCGGGCGGCTCGGAGGAGAAGGCGAGCTTGTACAGCGAGGGGATGCGCTTCATCCCCGGCATTCCCACGCTCGCCAGCGTCACCCCGCCCGTGCCGCCGAGGATGATCATCAGCGCGGGGATGTTGATGAACGCGGCGGGCGACGTGCCGTCCATCATCGAGCTGAGCAGCAGCGCGCCGAACGCGCACCCGATTCCGATTGCGGTGGCTGCTTTCATTGCCCTCGTTCATCGGCGCTGCGGCGCGATCCTTCAACTCCACGTGGACGCCCCGCGAGACGCTCGACCGTGCCGACCCGCTCGGCCCGCCACGCGCGCGCGCCCTGCTCGGCGTCGACGCTGGCGTCGCGTCCGTCCTGCTCGCGACCGCCGCGGCGGTTGCGCATCGCCTCGGAGAGCACGTCCACGCGCCAGGCGCGCACCGCGTCGGCGACCTCGTCGGGGCTCTCCGCCACCACCACCTTCGCGGTGGTCGCGAGCGTCACGACGGTGTCCGGCGT
>DATMMB010000201.1:0-5950 GCA_035569895.1 Solirubrobacteraceae bacterium
TAAAGGTCGATAGGCTGCCGTGATGGAAACCACAGCCATCCCAGACGCCCCCACCGAAAACAAGCGCCTGCTGGAGTGGGTCGAGGAGATCGCGGCCCTCACCGAACCGCAGGCGATCCACTGGTGCGACGGATCGGCCGAGGAGTACGACCGGCTTTGCGCGCAACTTGTCGAGGCCGGCACCTTCCGCCGCCTGTCCGACGCCAAGCGCCCGGGCTCCTACCTCGCCTTCTCCGACCCCGGCGACGTGGCGCGGGTGGAGGACCGCACATTCATCTGCTCGGCCACCGAGGCCGAGGCGGGCCCCACCAACAACTGGCGCGACCCCGAGGAGATGCGCGAGGCGCTCACCGAGCTGTTCGCGGGCTGCATGCGCGGGCGCACGATGTACGTGGTGCCCTTCTCGATGGGGCCGCTCGGCTCCGACAAGAGCCACATCGGCGTGCAGCTCACCGACTCCGCGTACGTGGCGGTGAGCATGCGGATCATGACGCGCATGGGGCAGCGTGCGCTCGACGTGCTCGGCGAAGACGGGCGCTTCGTGCCCTGCCTGCACTCGGTGGGGATGCCGCTCGATGACCCCGACAGCCCCGGGCAGCCGCTCGCCGACGTGCCGTGGCCGTGCAACGCCGAGAACAAGTACATCGTGCACTTCCCCGAGACGCGCGAGATCTGGTCCTACGGCTCCGGGTACGGCGGCAACGCGCTGCTCGGCAAGAAGTGCTTCGCGCTACGGATCGCCTCGGTGATGGCGCGCGACGAGGGGTGGATGGCCGAGCACATGCTGATCCTCAAGCTAACCTCGCCGGAGGGCGAGGTGAAGTACATCGCCGCCGCCTTCCCCTCGGCGTGCGGCAAGACCAACCTCGCGATGCTGATCCCCACGCTCGCGGGCTGGAAGGTGGAGACGATCGGCGACGACATCGCCTGGATGAAGTTTGGCGAGGACGGGCGCCTATACGCGATCAACCCCGAGGCCGGCTTCTTCGGCGTGGCGCCGGGCACCAGCGAGCGCACCAACCCCAACGCGATCACGATGGTCGCGCACGACACGGTGTTCACCAACTGCGCGCTCACCGACGACGGCGACGTGTGGTGGGAGGGGATGAGCAAAGACCCGCCCGCCCATCTGATCGACTGGCACGGCAACGACTGGACGCCGGCCCGCGAGACGCCCGCCGCGCACCCCAACGCGCGCTTCACCGTCAAAGCCGAGCAGACGCCGGCGATCGCGCCCGAGTGGGAGGACCCCGCGGGCGTGCCGATCGACGCGCTGCTGTTCGGCGGGCGGCGCTCCACGGTGGTGCCGCTCGTCACCGAGGCCCTGGACTGGGAGCACGGCGTGTTCCTGGGCTCGACCATGGGCTCGGAGAAGACGGCGGCGGCGACCGGCACGGTGGGCCAGCTGCGCTTCGACCCGTTCGCGATGCTGCCGTTCTGCGGCTACAACATGGCCGACTACTTCGCGCACTGGCTGGAGATCGGGCGCACCCCGGGCGCGAAGCTGCCGAAGATCTTCTACGTCAACTGGTTTCGCAAGGACGCCGACGGCCGCTTCCTGTGGCCCGGCTTCGGCGAGAACTCGCGGGTGCTGGCGTGGGTGTTCGCGCGCTGCGCCGGCCACGGCGCCGCCGCCGAGACGCCGATCGGGTTCCTGCCGCCAGTCGGCGTGGAGGGGATCGACACGCGCGGCGTGGACATCTCCGAAGCCGACGTCGCCGAGCTGCTGCGCGTGGACGTCGCCGAGTGGCGCGCGCAGCTGCCGCACTTCCACGAGCACCTCGGCAAGTTCGAGCGGCTGCCGGCGGAGCTGCACGCGCAGCTGAAGGCGCTCGAAGAGCGGCTCGGCTGAGGGACAGAGCCGACGCGGTCGACCCGACGGCGACTCGCTCGGCCGTGCCGTGGGCGGCCGCGCGCTCGGATGCGCTTGAGAAAGCAGCGACGGGTTGAGCGCACACATCTCCGCCCGGCGAAGCTCGTACGACAACCGCCGGGGCGTTCCGGACGACAGTTCGAGTTTGGGGTTGGGCGCCGGGAGGCGCCTCAACCGCCGCGCGCGCGGGGCCGATACAACTTGAGTGAACCTCCGCAAGCGGGTACTGCCGCGTCCTGACACGCCCGCGTGGGTGGTGGCCGCGCTCGGCGTGCTCGCGCTGCTGGTGCTTGCCCATCTCGCGCACGCGCTGCTCGTGCTCGGCGGCGGCGCGAGCAGCCCGCTGTTCAGCGACTGGCTGTACGACGCGGTGATGGTGGGCTGCGCGGCGATGTGTCTCGCGCGCGCGCTGACGATCGCGAGCGCCCGCGCTGTGTGGCTGGCGCTCGGCGCGAGCCTCGCCTGCGATGCCGTCGCGGAAGTGCTCGCGTCGATCAGCGAATCGCTGCTGCCCGACGTGCAGCGCGCGCTGTACGCCTGCTTCTACCTGGGCGCCTACATCGCGATCGTGCTGCTCGGCCGCCGGCGCGTCAGGCGCTTGCGCGCGAGCCTGTGGCTGGATGGGCTGTGCGGGATGCTGGCGGTGGCGGCGCTCGGCGCCTCGACGCTGTTCGCGCCGGTGCTGGCGGCGACGCACGGCGGCTCCGTGGAAGCGGTGTTCGACCTCGCCTACCCGCTCGCCGATGTGCTGATGATCGCCGCCGTGGTGGGCTTCGCGGCGGCCGCCACGTGGCGCGTGGACCGCGCGTTCATGTGCATCGCCGTGGGGTTCGCGGCGACCGCGGTGGCGGACGGCGCCTACCTGTACGAGCAGGCGTACGGCACCTACGTGGCGGGCACCCCGCAGGACACGCTGTGGCTGGCGGGCGCGCTGATCCTCGCGTGCGCGGCGTGGCAGCCCGACGGTGGGCCGATGCGAGAGACGCACTCGACGGCCGCGGCGGTAGCGGCGCCGGTGCTCGCGGGCGCGACCGCGGTCGGCGTGCTGGTGGCGGGCAACCTGGCGGGGGTGGGGGGGCTGTCGGTGTGGCTGGCGGTGGCGACCCTGGTGGCGGTGCTGCTGCGGCTGGTGGTGACGCTGGCAGAGAACATGCGGTTGATCGCCGCCAATCGGGAGCTCGCGCACAGCGACGCGCTAACCGGCCTCGGCAACCGGCGGGCGCTGTTCGAGGACCTCCACCTCGCGCTCGCGCACGCCGGCGAGAGCGCCCCGCGGCTGCTGCTGCTGTTTGACCTCAACGGCTTCAAGGCGTACAACGACACGTACGGCCACCCCGCGGGCGACGCCCTGCTGGCGCGGCTCGCGCGGCGGCTGGCCGAGCGCGCCGGCGGCTCGGGCGGGTGCGCCTACCGGCTCGGCGGCGACGAGTTCTGCGCCTTGTACGAGGACGCGCACGACCCGGTGGCACGCGCCGCCGCGCTCGTGGACGCGCTCACCGAGCAGGGCGAGCACTTCGCGGTGAGCGCGTGCTGCGGGGAAGCGCTGCTCGGGCGGGAGGCGCGGGACGCGGAGGAGGCGCTGCGGATCGCCGACCAGCGTCTGTACACGCAGAAGATGCTGAACGCCGGCGAGCGGCGTCCGAGCAGCCGCGAGTGGGTCGGTCCTATTCGTGAGCGTGCGTCTCGCCAGCAGCGGCCGGCGGGCGCGACTCCTCGGCGAGCGAGGTGATCGTGAGCGTGCCGCGGGCGGCGGACTCGAGCACCTCGGTGGCCTCCTCCAAGGAGCGCGCATACAGCTCGACCAGCAGGTGCACGATGATGCGGGCGTCGTCCTCGTGCTTGTGGAAGCGCACGTGCGTGAAGAACTCGCGCACGCCGTGGTCGCCGAAGGCGGCGTAGGAGAGCGCGTCGCCGGCCTCCGGGCCCGAGCAGGTCTCGACGTCTTCGGCGTCGACCGCCACCGTGCACGAGGCGACCCACGGGGTGCCGGCGATCATCCGTTCCCAGCGGTCCTCGATCGGCTCGACGCGGCCGTTGTTGAAGCCGAGGTGGGGCTGGTCGTGCATGCAGTCCAGGCACTGCACCACCGCCTCCTGCAACTCGTCGACGACTTCCGAGCGCTCGCCGGTGTCGGGGTCGATCTTGTGGATGCCCTCGTAGTGCACCTGCACCTCGAGATCCTGCGACCAGCAGCGATAGCAGCGCAGCCAGCTTCGCGCGGTCGTCTCCGGGGTGGAGCTCATCGACCTCATTGTATGACCCGTCGCGGGCGACCCCCCCGCGACCGGCGCCAGAGGGGCCGTGAGTCCGGTTCGCGTGAGGGACCTCAGCTTGAATCCACCGATCCCGGGATCATACCGCCGCCTGCTCAGACCGTCATCGGCGAGTCCAGGCTCAGGTCGCCTCAGGCCGCGATCCCAGCCCGCAGCGTTGCCTCGAAGTCGGTGCGCGAGATCGGGCCGACGCACGGGGAGGTGGCGCCCGCGGTGCGGTAGCGTTCGAGGCCGGCGCGCACCGCTGCCTCCTCGCCGACCGCGGTGAGCTGCTCCAGGAAGCGGTCGGAGATCGCCGCCCCCATCTTCTCCACCTCGCCGCCGGCGGCGTCGAACGCGGCGATCTCCTCCGCGAATCCGGAGCGCTCGAGCATCGCTCGGTAGAACGGCAGCGAGAAGTAGGGGAGCAGGTCACGGCGCATCGTCGCGAACGCGGCGGCGGGGTCGTCCACCACCGCGGCGGGCACCGCGGGGACGATGTCGAAGCCCTTCAGCGTGTGCCCGGCGCGTTCGCGCCCCTTGGTCACCTCAGGGATCACCACGTCGCGGATGTAGTCGGGGCAGCACAGCCACAGCAGCACGCCGTCGGCGACCTCGCCCGCGAGCCGCAGCATCGCGGGGGAGAGCGCGGCGATGTAGATCGGCAGCTGGGGGCGCGGGTCGAGGCCGACGAGGCGGAAGGCGCTGCGCCACTTCTCGCCCGGCGGCGGGTCTTCGCCGCGCAGGATCGCCCGCACGATCGCCACGTACTCGCGCATCTCGCGCACCGGGTGATCGATGCTCTGGCCGTGCCAGTTCTCGACCACCACGCGGTGGGAGACGCCGAGCCCGAGCGTCAGCCGTCCGCCCGACAGCTCGTCGATCGTGGCGGCGGTCTGAGCCATCGTCACCGGGGTGCGCGAGTAGATCGGCACGACGCCGGTGCCGACGCGGATCTCGCGCGTGGCGGCAGCGTACGCGGTGAGCACCGTCAGCGACTCCCAGCCGGCGATGTGCGTCACGTACACCGACTCATACCCGAGCGACTCCGCGAGCTGCACGCGCTCGATCGCACTCTCGATCGATCTCGTCGGGGAGATGAAGCAGCCCGTGCTCACGCGCGGAGCATATGGCAAAGCGGTTGGTTAGCGCCGCAAAAGCACATACACGAGCGCCAGCGCAAACCCGATCTGGCCGAACGCGAGCGCCGTGCCGAGGTTGACGGCGCCGAGCGCGCCCGCGAGCGCGCTGGCGAGCACAAACGCTCCGAGCACCACTGTGAGGTCGCGTGCCATCAGCCCGACAGTCTCGCTTCCAGCGCCGCGACGAGCGCCGCCTCGTAGAGCGCGGGGTTCTGCTCGCTCAGCCACCGCTCCGCCGCGCGCCGGCCGCCGAGCGCGCGCAGGCCGCGCTCGCCGTGCTCGACGATGAAGTCGGTGAGCGCTCCCGCGCGACGCGCGCGCAGACGACGACCCCCGAGCTCGCGGGCGCCATCGGCGGTAAGCACCCGCCAGCGCTCATCGAGCACCGCATACAGCTCATCGATTCCAGTTGGTGGCGGCAGCGAGGAGACAGCCACCACGGCGGTGTCGCGTCGGCCGAGCGAGCGCAGCGACGCTGACAGGTCGCGCCGCGCCCTCTGTGCCACTTGTCCGAGGTCGGCCTTGGTCACCACCAACACGTCCGGGATCTCCATGATCCCCGACTTCAGGAACTGCAGCGTGTCGCCGCTGCCCGGCTGCACGACCACCGCGACCGTGTCGGCGACCTCGGCCACCTCGGTATCCGCCTGGCCCACGCCCACGGTCTCGACCACGACCACGTC
>DATMMB010000202.1:0-2793 GCA_035569895.1 Solirubrobacteraceae bacterium
GTGTAGGTCCGCCGGCGTCTCGTGTAGGTCCGCCGGCGTCTCGTGTAGGTCCGCCGGCGTCTCGTGTAGGTCCGCCGGCGTCTCGTGTAGGTCCGCCGGCGTCTCGTGTAGGTCCGCCGGCGTCTCGTGCGAGCCCGCCAGGGTTTCGCGTGGGTCCATCCGCGTGTCGGCATCGTTGGTCGGCGCCGAAGCGGCGGTTGGGGCGACGTCAGCCGATGTGCCATCCACGGTCGAGGGGACATTCGCGGGTGAGGGGGCATTCGCGGTCGAGGGGGCATTCGCGGGTGCACCCATCCGCTCCGCGAAGTCCAGCCGCCGCAGCTCAGCGGCGACGAGGTGGATCAGTGCGGCGGGACTACGCTGCGCCGCCTCGCGCAGCTGGTCGAGCGTGGTGAGCGGCGCGTGCTCGGCCTCCCACAAAGCGCGCGCCGCGGCGACGCCACGCACGCCCGCGCGCCGCATACGCAGCTCCAGCTCGTCCGCCGCCTCGGCGTGGCGTGGCGTCGCGGGCGCCCGCAGCCACGCGAGCAGATCGGCCGCGTCGCCGTCCCGCTCCTGTACAAACGCCGCTCGCAGTAGGCCGAGCAGCGCGCGGCCGGTAGCGGTGCGCGCGAACGGCAGCGAGCGCCGCAGCGCGAAGGGGATCGTGCGGGCGCGAAACACCTCGCTCAGCAGCTCGGCGATGCGCGCCGGCGAGCGATGGGCGACCGCGATCTCACTGGGCTGCACCCCGCGGTGCAGCAGTTCGCCGATCCCCTCCGCCACCAGTTCCAGCTCCGCGCGCTCGTCGCCGCCCTCCAGCAGCCGCAGCGCCTTCCCGGCGGGCACGGACGGCGGGGCGGCGGGCTCGAAGAGGTAGCGCTCGAGGTGGTGCAGCGCCGCCGAAGCCGGCGCATAACGGTCGGCGCGCGGCGGCAGGCACCGGTGCTCGGCCGCGAGCGGCAGCAGCCGCTGGAAGGTGTCGCCGCGGGCGGCAAACGCGGCGCGGCCAGGCTCGTAGGCGAGCGACACAGTCAGCGGCGCGTCCACCACCGCGCCGAGCGTCTCGATCGCGTCGAGCTGCAGGCGCGTGAAATCGTCGAAGCCGTACAGCAGCACCGGTGTGGCGCCCCACAGCGCGGGGGCGCGCCGCAGCGCGTCGAGCGCGCGCGTCGCCTGGCGCTCGGGGGTGAGGCCGGTGAGGTGCAGGCGCGCGAGCGTGTCGTGGCGACGCTCGAACAGCTCCCCCAACAGGTGTGCGTGCACCGGTTGCGCCGGATCGGCACCGGCCCAACTGGTGAGCGCGGCGCGCAGGCGCACGGGCGTGACCCGCTCGACGTCGAGCTCCGCCACCAGCGCCGCCAGCGCGCGCACGGCGCCGGGGGCCAGACGCTCCGCGCCCGGTGCCTGACGGGCAGCGCGCGGGGCGGGACGGACACCCCCCGGTGCCGGACCGACAGCGCGCGGGGCGATACGCCGGGAGTCATCGACGCGCACGGCGCCGGGGGCCCGCTCGGCCGTCGTCTCGCTCAGCGCGGCGACGAGCGCCCGTTCACACGCGATCCGGCCGAGCGGCGGAGTGGCGTCGCCGGCGCGGCGCACCACCTCGGCGAGCAGCCCATCGAAACGCTCCACGCGCGCCGCTGGAGCGGGGCCGTCTGACGCCAGCTCGCGCCGGTAGCGCAGCACGTCGGCGGCGGTGGGCACCAACAGCAGCGGATGCTCCCCCCGGGCGCGGTGGGCGCGCAGCGCATCGAGCGCCACGCCGGCCTTGCCGGAGTTGGCGGGCCCCGTGATCAGCGTGATCGGCATCGGCGCCTATCGTGGCGCACCCGCCCGACGCCACCCAAGGGCGTGCTACGGCGCAGCGACGGCCTCGACGGCAGCCGCCGCAGGCGCTCCTGCCGCCCCTGCAGCCTCGACCGCAGCCGCGGGCGCTCCTCCTGCCGCTCCCGCGGCCTCTGCGACCCCCGACGCCGCTGCCGCCGCGGCGGCGAGCGTCTCGTGGTCGGGCGGCTTGGCGCCGGCCTTCGCCCACTGCTCATCGAACTCGACGCGCCATTTGCCGTCCTCGCTCTGCTGCAGCGCGAGGCGCGCGCGGAAAGCGCGCCCGGAGCGCCCGCGGAAGCCGGTGACCGGCTGGGCGGTGTAGCCGGTTTTGATCAACTCGCGGGCGACCGCCACCGGCAGCTGCTTGCCGGCTTTGGACTTCCAGATGACGAAGCCGCAGCCGGGATCGTCGCGCGCCCAGCAGGAGTAGCCCTTGCGGTTTTCGACGATCGGGTGGCCGCATACGGGGCAGGGGCCGAGCTGCGCTTTGGGGATGCGCACATCTTTGAGCGCGTGGTCGAGCATCTTCACGGTCTCCCCGGCGAAGCCGGCGATGTCGTGCATAAAGCGCTCGCGCGAGTCATCGCCGCGCTCGATCGCGTCCAAGCGATGCTCCCACTGACCGGTCAATTCGGGCGAGGTGAGCGGGTGCGAGCCGAGCAGGCGCACGACGTTGAGCCCCTTCTCGGTGGCGACCAGCGCGCGCCCGTCGCGCTCGATGTAGCCGACCGCGATCAGCCGCTCGATGATCGCAGCGCGCGTCGCGGGGGTGCCGATCCCCGAGTCCTTCATCGCCTCGCGCAGCTCGTCGTCGTCGACCAGCTTGCCGGCCGTCTCCATTGCCCCGAGCAGCGAAGCGTCGGAGTAGCGCCTCGGCGGCTTGGTTTCCTTCGCGAGCGACTCGATCTCGCGCGTCTGCACCCGCTCGCCTTCGATCAGGCGCGGCAGTCGCTGGTCGGTGCCCTCGTCCTCCTCGCCGCGCAC
>DATMMB010000203.1:0-2613 GCA_035569895.1 Solirubrobacteraceae bacterium
GAAGTCGAAGGAGCCGGCGGCGAACGGCATCTCCAGGGCCGAGCCTTCGATCACCTCGCCCACGCGCCGCGCGCGCGCGACCTCCGCGGATGCGGATGAGAGCTCGACGCCGGTGACCGTGCCCAGACGCGCGAGCTCGACCATGTTGCGCCCGCTGCCGCAGCCGGCGTCCAGGATCCGCGCGTGCGGCGGCAGGCACAGGCGGGCGATCGTGCGTGCGAGCACGTGGCGGCGTCCGCGGTACCACCAGTGGACGTCCTCCACCCGGTGGGTTTGCAACTCGTACTCGCGATTCACCGGGTGCATCTTTTCCAAAAGTCGCTTCCGATGCGGTGCGGCTACCCGCGTCCCAAACACCGGCCAGCGCCGCCATTCGGGATGAGCGGGCGCCGGCGGCACGTGCACCTCTGCCGCCGTCCGTTTCAGCCGCACCTTGACAGAAAATTTGTCATGCCATGAAATAAGTTTCGCGGTAGCACAAGAGCCGATCATCACTCCGCGCTCACCAACGGGCGCGCGCCCGTGCGCAACGACCGCGAGCGCGGCCGCGTGCTGCGCTTCGAGCGCCTCGACGTGATCGTCGCGCTGGGGCTCGCGGGGTTGGTCAACATGGCGATGCTCGCGGTCGCCGCGCAGCTGCTGCACAACACGGGGCACGCCGGCGTGAGCACGATCACCGAAGCCACAAGGAGCTCGCGCACCTGATGGGCGGCGGTGCCGCGCTGGCGTTCTCCGTGGCGCTGCTCGCCTCCGGGGCCTCTGCATCCTCGGTGGGGACCTGCGCGGGCCAGGTCGTGATGCGGGGGTTCATCGGCCTCAACATCCCCGTCCTGTTACGCCGCCTCGTAACGATGGCCCCCGCGATCGCGGTGCTCGCGATCGGCCTCGGCCCCACCCAGGTGCTCGTGTTCAGCCAGGTGGTGCTGTCTTTCGGGATCCCCTTCGCGCTGATCCCGCTCGTGTTGCTCGCCTCCAACGCGAGATCATGGGCGTGCACGTCAACCGGCTCCCCACGACGATCGCCGCGTTCGGGCTGGCCGGGCTGATCAGCGCGCTGAACGTCTTTCTGATCTATCAGCAGATTGTGTGACGACGCCACGCGACAAGGGCGCGGCGGCCACGCGAGCCGCCGCGCCCACCCGCTCAGCGATGATGATGGTGGTGGTGATGATGATGGTGTTTGTGGTGCGTGCGGTGCGGCGTCACCGTGAGGTTCTCGGCGATGATCGTCGAGCGGTGGCCGCCTGCGATCTGCGCCACGCTCAGGTGCACCGGCAGCGCGCCGAACTGCGCCAGCAGGCTTGTGCCGGTCGCGTTCAGCTGAATCGCGATCGTCACCCGCTGGCCTGCCGGGATCGTCAGCTTCGACGAGCCCACCGTCACCTTTTCATCGGTGGTGCGGTGGTGGGGCCGGTGCCGCGCGGCGACCGCCACCAACCGTCCATGCCGGATCTTCTTGACCGTCGTGAGCGTCGATTCGACTTCGCAAGCGGTGCCCGCTTCGCCGCGGCAGAGCAGCGTGAACGTCACCTCGCCATCGGCGCCCTTCGCGGTGCCCACCTGCACGGCGTGCGGGTTGGGCGGGGTCGGCGTGTAGGTGACGCTCACCGTCTTTTCCGTTGTGAACCCCGCCTGGTCGGTGGCGCGGGCGGCGATCGTGTTCGCTCCTTTGTTCAACGATACGTTTGCCGACCATTCGCCTTTCGGCCCCACCCCAACCGCTTTGCCGTCGACGGTGAACGAGGTGAGCACCCGTTTGTCGGTGACCGTGCCCGAGGCGGTGACGTTGGGAGTGGTGACCGTCGTGCCGTTCGCCGGCGAGGTGATGCTCAGTTCCGGCGGCGCGCTCGGCGGGTAGCTGGCGAGCGCTTCCGCGGTCAGCGCTTCGACTTCGGCGAGCTTGTACGCCTGGATGAACGTCATGTGCAGCGTGTAGGCGCCGCTCGCCGGGATCGTTGCCTGGTAGGGCATCACGAAGCCGTTGTACGCCCCTTCTTCTCCTCCTTTGGCCGTGGTTGGCCTGTACACCGAGATCGGTTCGCTCGGCGGCGTGTCGTACACGATCGCGCCCTGCGGGTGCAGGCCATCGCCTTCGGCTGGCGTTTCGGCGTCGGACTTGTAGTAGATCTTGCCGACACCCGCCGGCAGGGTCACCGTGTCGCCCGCGATGGTGGGCGCAAACACGTTTGTGCCGGCGAACTGGTAGGCGCCGCCCTTGGCGCCTTCGTTGACAGTCTCCTGGTCGTACAGCGCGCCCAGCGCGTGCGACGCGCCGTTGGTGGAGCGCCAGTTGTCGGTCATCGAGGCCACTTGATCGCCATGGCTTGTCTGCCATTCGCGTTCCAACTCGACTCCCGTTTCGACGAATTCCTTGCAACTGCTCGCCGTAGGGGGAAACGCGGTGGAGGGAGCGCACTTGACGATCGGGTCGATCTCCTTGATCGTCGCGAGGCGGCTGGCGGATCCAAATGTCTTGGTCACCGCCACTTGGGGAGCGCCCGGTAGCTTCACCGCTTCAAATTTCCCGGTCTTTTCGAAATCGATCTCCGCCTCGATTGTGCGAGCAGCGGCGGGGCTGTAGGCGTTGGCGCCGTCGACCTGCAGCTCCGAGCG
>DATMMB010000204.1:0-5100 GCA_035569895.1 Solirubrobacteraceae bacterium
CGCGCGTGATCAGCGCCGCGCCGTACTCGCCCTGCTTGGCGACGATCACGCTAGGTCCGCGTCGCCGCGTGTCGGGCGCGCTCCAGCCGAGCACCTCGCGCGCGGCCGCGACGAGGTTCGGCTTGCCCGTGAGCTGGCGCAGCTCGGCGTCGTTGAGGATCAAGCAGTCCACTTCCGCTATCGCGGCGACGAGCGCGTCGCGCGCGATTTCGATCCAGAGGTTCATCGAGTCCAGCGCGACGAAGCGCGCGTCGGGCAGTTGCGCGCGCACCTCGCGCTGCAGGTCGGGCTGGATGTTGGCGAGGAACAGCACGTCGCTGGAACGCGAGCCCTCCGACAGCTTCGGCTTGAAGCCCTCGAACACGCCGAGCTGCGTGTCGAGCGTCTCGCGCGAGTTGAGGTCCCAGCCGTACTTGCCGCGCCAGAAGAAGGTTTTGCCGCCTGCCACGCGCTCCACGT
Source organism: Solirubrobacteraceae bacterium (assembly GCA_035569895.1). GTDB lineage: Bacteria > Actinomycetota > Thermoleophilia > Solirubrobacterales > Solirubrobacteraceae > Palsa-744. The sequence goes on from DATMMB010000204.1 coordinate 460, forward strand.
CGGCGATGTCCACGCCGCGGTGGCGCAGCACGTCGAGCTCGGTCTCGCCGAAGTCCTCGCCCACCGGGCCGACGACGCGCACCTCGTTGAAGAACGACGCCGCCAGCGCGAAGTGCACGGCCGCCCCGCCGAGCATCCTCTGGCGCTCGCCGAAGGGCGTCGAGACGCTGTCATAGGCGATCGATCCCACGACGGTGATTGGCATCGACGCGGACCCTATAACTTGCTGGCGATGCGCGCGATTCAGATCACGGAGTTCGGCGGCCCCGAGGTGCTGCGGCCGGTGGAGCTGCCGATGCCGGAGCCCGGCCCGGACGAGGCGCTGATCCGTGTGACCCGCGCCGGGATCAACTTCGCCGACACCCACACGCGCACCAACTCCTACGTGCGCAAGGCGACTTTGCCGCTGGTGCCGGGAGGCGAGGTCGCGGGCGTGCGCGAGGACACGGGGGAGCGTGTGGTGGCGCTCACCGGCACGGGCGGGTACGCCGAGCACGCCCTCGCGCCGGTCGCGCACACGTTCGCGATCCCCGACGGCGTTGACGAGGACACCGCGTTGGCGCTGCTGATCCAGGGCACCACCGCGTGGCATCTGTATCGCACGGCCGGGGCGGTGCAGGAGGGGGAGAGCGTGGTCGTTCACGCCGCGGCCGGGGGCGTCGGGTCGCTGGCGGTGCAACTCGGCCGTCCGCTGGGGGCCGGGCGCGTGATCGCCACCGCGTCGAGCGAGGAGAGGCGGGCTCTTGCCCTGCGACTGGGCGCGGACGTGGCGATCGACCCGGCGCCCGAGGGGCTCACCGAGCGGCTTTTGGAGGCCAACGGCGGCGCGCCGGTGGATGTCGTGTTCGAGATGGCGGGCGGCGAGGTGTTCGACGCCTCCTACCGCGCGCTCGCCCCGTTCGGGCGATTGGTGGTGTGCGGGATCGCCTCCCAGCAGCCCAACCAGGTGCGCAGCGGCTCGCTTTTGCGCCACTCGCGCGCGGTGGTCGGCTTCTACATCTTCCACTGCCTGGAGCGCCCGGGCATGTTCGAGCGGGCGCTCGACGATCTGTTCGCGCGCGTTGGGCCGCGTGCCACACGCACCGGGTTGGAGGTCGGGGGGCGCGTTGGGTCGCCTCCCACCCGCCCCGCGCTGGAGGTGGTGGTCGGACATACCTACCCGCTGGAGCAGGCCGCGCAGGCGCACATCGACCTGCGCGAGCGGCGCACCAGCGGCAAGCTGCTGCTCGATCCGGCTTTGTAGGCGCCCCACCATCCCCCCCTCCCTCCCCCTCCTCCCACTCCCCACTCCTCCACCGCTCACGCGCGCCGGGCAGGCCGCGTACCCGGGCATTCACGCTGGGGTCTCCTCCACCGCTCCCGCGCGCCGCGCCGGCCGCGTGACCAGGCGGTCACACCCGGGCGCGCGCAACCCGTAAGCTCCCCTACCGTCATGGCCAAGTCATTCGCGGAATTGGGCCTCACCGAGCGCACGCTTGCCGCTCTGCGCGAGGTCGGCTACGAGGCGCCCTCTCCGATCCAGGAGCAGGGGATCCCGCCGCTGCTCGAAGGGCGCGACGTGGTCGGCCAGGCGCAGACCGGCACCGGCAAGACGGCGGCGTTCGGGCTGCCGATCATGGAGTACGTCGACCCCGAGGAGCCGGAGGTGCAGGCGCTCGTGCTGACGCCCACGCGCGAGCTGTGCATCCAGGTGACGCAGGCGCTGCGCGTGTACGGGTCCCACGCGGGCGTCGACGTGGTCGCCGTGTTCGGCGGCGCGCCGATCCGCACCCAGCAGGCGCAGCTGCGCTCCGGCGGGCACGTGGTGGTGGGCACGGTCGGCAGAGTGCTCGACCTGATCTCGCGCCACTCGCTGGTGCTGCACGACTGCCGCTTCGTGGTGCTCGACGAGGCCGATGAGATGCTCGACCTCGGCTTCCTCGAAGACGTGGAGCGGATCCTCTCGATGACCCCCTCGGGGCGCCAGACGGCGCTGTTCAGCGCGACGATGCCGCCGCCGATCCGCAAGCTCGCCGACGGGTACCTGTACGACCCGGTGACGGTCCGGGTGGAGGCCGCCACGCTCACGATCGACACGGTCGCGCAGTTCCAGCTCCCGGTGGACTCCAAGCAGAAGGCCGAAAAGCTCGTGGAGGTGCTGAGCGACGAGCGGCCCGACCAAGCGATCGTGTTCGTGCGCACGAAGGTTCGCTGCGACCAGCTGTTCCGCACGCTGCGCGACCGCGGCATGAACGTGCGGGCGCTGCACGGGGACATGACCCAGGGCGCGCGCGACGGGGTGATGCTTGCGTTCAAGGGCGGCCGTGTGCCGATCCTCGTCGCGACCGACGTGGCGGCGCGGGGCCTCGACATCTCGACGGTCACGCACGTGATCAACTACGACGTGCCCACCTCGCCCGACACCTACGTGCACCGCATCGGGCGCACCGGCAGGGTGGGCCGCTCCGGGAGGGCGATCACGTTCGTGGAGAGCCGCCAGAAGCGCGAGCTGGAGGCGATTGAGAAGCACATCGGCACCTCCATCGCCCCGTGGGAGCGGGGCGCGAAGGGCGCGCCCACGCCGGTGCGCGAGCGCCCCCGCCGGCACTCGAAGCCCCACATCTCCCGCGACGGCACCGAGCCGCACGCGAAGCTGCTGCTCACCGGCGGCCGGGCCGGCGGGGTGCGCGTGGCGGACATCGTCGGCGCGGTCACCTCCGCCACCGGCCTCGACGGCGAGGCGGTGCGCGACGTGGTCGTGCTCGAGCGCTTCTCGTTTCTCTCGGTGCCGGCCGCCGAGGCCGACCGGGTGGTCGAGGCGCTGCGCGACCGGCGCCTGCGCGGGCACCCGGTGCGTCTGGAACGCCTCGCGGAGTAGCGCCTGCGAGGACACGGTGCGTCTGGAACGCCGAGCCGGTAGCCGCCTGCGCGGGCACCCGGTGCGCCTGGAGCACCCCGCGCGATAGCCGCCCCCGGCGGCGGTTGATAGCGAGGGACCATTGTGTCCCGCGACTGTTAACGGAAGCCCCGCGCAGCTGTCAACAGCGCCGGTACTGACGGGTGCATTCATGGCAACTTCAGCGCTCGGGAAACTACTTACTTGTGGCGCGGATATGGCTTGCTTGCTGGCGATTGTGGCTGCCCTGAGCGGTCTTGACGATAGTGCGATTTTTGTCTCCCCAAGGGCTTGACATATATCGCACAGAGTGTTATCATGGCTGCAACGTCGGCTATCAACCCAAGTGCCGGCGGAGATCAGTTCGAGTCGGTTCGGGCCCACCGGGTGGTGAGCCGCGAACGATCGCCAACCGCCGGCGCGGACGAGCGCCGCGCCGGCACGATGAGGGAGCAGGGCGAAGCGTGAGCTCGATGCGGACATCCGTGACGCACGCCCCTGGCCTGGCGCAGGCGGGGGTGGCGGAGATTCAGCGCTCGCGGCTGTTGACGGCGGCCGTGCGGGTGTGCGACGAGCGGGGCTACGCCAACACCTCGGTCGCCGACATCGTCAGCCGCTCGCATGTGTCGCGGCGCACCTTCTACGAGATGTTCTCCAGCCGCGAGGAGTGCTTCCTGGAGGTGCTCGAGCAGGCGCTCGCGCAAATCGAGGCGGAGCTCGCGCGGGCCGATCTCGGCGCGCTGTCCTGGCGCGAGCGGATGCGCGCCGGCCTGTACACGATCCTTTCGTTCTTCGACCGCGAGCCGGTGCTCGCGCGCGTGTGCGTCGTGCACGCGCTCGGCGGCGGCCCGGAGGTGCTCGCGCGCCGCCGCGAGATCGTCGCGCGGCTCGTGCGCGCGGTCGACCGCGGCCGGCCTTCCGGCCGGCGGCGCGACGGCGCCGGCGAGTTGCGCGCGGAGGGCGTCGTCGGCGCCGTGTTCGCGATCGTGTACGCGCGCCTCTCCCAGCGCGAGCACGCGCCGCTCGCCGAGCTGCTCGGCGAGCTGACGGGGATGATCGTGCTGCCCTACCTCGGCGCCGCCGCGGCCGCACGCGAGCGCCAGCGCCCGGCCCCGAAGGCCACCCCGCGCGGCGCGTCGGCGAACGGGGCGCGGGCCGCGCGGGAGCCGGCCGCGGCGGACCCGCTGGAGACCGTGCCGATGCGCGTCACCTACCGCACGGCGAAGGTGCTCGACGGCCTGCTGGAGCTGCCCGGCGCTAGCAACCGCCAGATCGGCGAGCGCGCCGGGATCTCAGACCCGGGGCAGATCTCCAAGCTCCTGCGGCGCCTGGCGCGCATCGGGTTGATCGACAATGGCGGCGGCGGCCACCAGCAGGGGGAGCCCAACGCCTGGCGGCTCACCGCCAGGGGCGAGCAGGTCGCGCACAGCATCCGCCGCCACGCGCTCGCGGGCGACAGGCAGGTGATGTGAGTGGCGCGACGGCCACACGCGGCCGGGCGGCGCGGCGCCGACGCGCTCCGGCGCACGGCCGGGCGGCGCGCGGGCGGGGCCCCGCGCGGGAAGCGGCGGCAGGGGTAGGCAGGCTTGTGGCCTCGGTGGCGTGTACGGCTGGAGCGCGGTAGGGGGTGGCTGAGCGTGTCGCTGGGCGGCGAGCACAGACGCGTCTCGGTGGACCTCGGCCTCGACCGCGCGCGCACGCGCCGGGTGGCGAGCGACGGCGCGGCGCGGGTGCGCCGCGCGCGCGTGGAGCGGGCGCTCGTCGCG
>DATMMB010000205.1:0-4538 GCA_035569895.1 Solirubrobacteraceae bacterium
GACTGGCGCATCCAGTACAACACCTACAGGCCACACTCAGCCCTCGGCGGACTCACACCCACCGAATACGCACAGAGAGAGAACCACCAACACCAACCAGACCACGCATAAGCCCTGGACCACCTACAGGGGCCCCTTCAGGGCAAGAGATACCCCGAGTGCTTCCGCTATCTGGCGGATCGTTGACCAGGCGGCACTCGATCGTCCCAACTCGATCCGGCTCAATGAGCCCATCGACACGCCCGACTTGAAGGCCAGTGGTAAGGAGCCCCACGCCATTCGACGCCACAACGGCGCACGAGCTGGAGGCCAGTCTCCAGCAATAGAGCCAATCGACGGACTCCGCGACACTGCGCGACACTGCCGGGGGGTTCTTTCAAGCCGCAGGTCGGGGGTTCGATTCCCCCCAGGCGCACTACAGGAAGGCCCTGCTCACGCGGGGCTTTTTTGTGGCCGGAGGCCGCGGAAGGGGTTGCCAGAGGGCGGGGTGTAAACGGAAGTGCAAACATGCCGCGCGCTGAGGGATGCCGGAGCCCTACACGCTGTGTCCGGCGTCGCGCAGCGTGTCGAGCAGGTCGCCGGTCGTGAAGACCTCGACATGGCGTCGGTGTGGTTCTTGTCTTGGGTCCAGACCGGGAGGTCGAGCTTAAGCGCAAGCGCGACAGTCGGCCAGTCGTCGGGGTCGCGGTACGCGATGCGCTGCTTGGCCTCCTCGCGGTGATCCTCGTACTCGCTCCCGGCCTTTCCACTCGATCGGCATGACCTGGAGCGCTGCGAACAGCAGCGCGGGTCGAGGTCGCGCTTTGACGCGAAGGCGCGGAATGTGCCGGGCGATCTCTTGGGCTACGGCATCCGCGGCGATGCAACGCGGTCCGTGCTCGGAGGCGATCACCAGGCGGGCGCGCCCGCCGATGAGGGCCGAGAAGACGACGTTCGCGTCAGCTACGACTGCGGGAGGCAGCGAAATCGCCGAGCACCTCTGGCTCGCTGATGCCCTTCGCCTTCAGCTCGGCGCCGATCTGCTCTGATAGGCGCAAGAAGACCTCGCGGCGAACCTCGACCGGCAGCTCCGGCGTATCCCACGGGAGGAAGAACCCCGCGGGGGTGCCTTCCCGCGTCACGAGGATCACGTCGTCGGAGCGGAACATCTCCGTCGCGTGGTCGCGGAAGTCGCGCACGGTCACGACCTTCATGTGGGCACCTTGGTGGTCACAAGTCGATTGTAGCGTGGGCTGCCCATTTCTGCGCGGGGGGCGTTTTGTGCAAGGCGCTCACGGCGACATCTTAGTTTTACTCGAATACTCAGGTGACGCACCTCGGGCCGGTTGATCGGAGTCCTCAACCCGGTCGCTCGTTGGGAAGACCGTACACATATGACGCCCGCGACAGAGGCGCCTTCATGGCGGACAGACCGGCGCGCGCTCCTCACCCGGTGGCGGAGGAGCGGGGCGGGGGAGCGGGCACGAATGGAAAGATGTCGTCGTGCCCGGCGGCGATCGTCGCGTAGCTCGCCTCGGGCATCTCTCGCCAGGCGCCGGGCAGGTCGCCGATCGGCTCGGACACCACTAGGCGAGCGTCCGGGGAGAGCTCCCGCAGGATGTGTCGTTCGGGGTAGAGCTCGCGCAGTGTCGGCATGTCGGCGGTATAGAACAGCGAGCGCGAGTCGCCCTTGCTCGAGTAGCGAAATACCCACATACGCTGACCGTCGGTGGTTGCGAGCGTGCCCTGAAAGGGATCGGCGACGCCGTGCGCGCGTCCGATCTGCTCGACCAGCCCCACCGCGCGGGCGACAGCCGCGGGAGGATCGTCGGCGAGGCCATAGCTGAGCGCCAGGTGAAAGAGCACCTCCGAGTCGGTGCCGCCTGCGATATCGGGATACAGCGAAGGGTCGACCGCGAACACCAGGTCGCGCTTGAGCGCGATGAAGTCGGCGATGAAGCCGTTGTGCATCCACAGCCACCGCTCGTGGCGGAAGGGATGGCAGTTGGTCTGCTGCACGGGCGAGCCGATCGCCGCGCGCACGTGGGCGAAGAAGTGCCCTGAGGCGATGTGCTCGGCGAGCTCGTGCAGGTTGCGGTCGTTCCAGGCGGGCTCGATGCTGCGAAACACGCCGGGCGCCGGGGTGCTGTCATACCAGCCGATGCCGAACCCGTCGCCGTTGGTGGCCTCCGCGCCGAGGCGCGCATGCAGGCTCTGGTCGATCAGCGAGTGCGCCGGTGCGTACAGCGCCTTCGCGAGCGTGATCGGCGAGCCGGTGTATGCGAGCCAGCGGCACATCGCACCTACAGTAGTTTTTTTTTGGACGACGCCCACCGGCAGGGCGTAACGCCGCAGAGCAGCTTGGGCAAACCACGGAGTCGCACACACGCGCACAGCAAACCACCGTGCCGTACACGATCGAGCGGATCTTCCGCGAGCAATGGGGCCGCGTGCTAGCCGCCCTGATCGGCATCATCGGCGACTTCGACCTCGCCGAGGAAGCCGCGCAGGAGGCGTTCGCCGCGGCGGCCGAGCGGTGGCCGCGCGAGGGTCTGCCCGAGCGTCCCGGCGCGTGGCTGACGACGACTGCGCGCAACCGCGCAATCGACCGCATCCGCCGCGATCGCACGCTCGCTGCCAAGACGAAGCTGCTCGACCGGCCCGCGCCGTCGATGCAGGAGCCCGATCTCGGCGAGCCCGTCTTCCCCGACGAACGCTTGGAGTTGATCTTCACCTGCTGCCACCCGGCGCTCGCCGGCGACGCGCAGGTGGCGCTTACACTGCGCACGCTCGGCGGCCTCTCCACCGAGGAGATCGCGCGCGCGTTCCTCGTGCCGGAGGCGACGATGGCGCAGCGGCTGGTGCGTGCCAAGCGCAAGATCAGGGACGCCGCGATCCCCTTCCGGATCCCGCCGGCGCACCTTTTGCCCGAGCGGCTCACCGCGGTGCTCGCGGTGGTGTATCTGATCTTCAACGAGGGCTATTCCAGGCCCGCCGCGCGTGTGGAGTTGTCGGCGGAGGCGATTCGCCTCGGCGGCGCCTTGGCGGAGCTGATGCCCGGTGAGCCGGAGGTGCACGGGCTGCTGGCGCTGATGCTGTTGCACGATTCGCGCCGCGCCTCGCGGTTGCGCGAGGGCGAGTTGGTGCCGCTGGAGGAGCAGGACCGCGGGCATTGGGACACCGAGTGGATAATGGTCGGGCGCGCGGCGTTGGCGCGCGCGCTGGCGCTGTACGGCGGCGGAGCGGGTGGCGCGGTGGCGGCGGAGTTGCCGGCCGGCGACGCGGTCGACCGAGCGGCGGAGGCCGATGTGGACGCCGCCGGTGGGCATACGGTGGGACCGTATGTGCTGCAGGCGGCGATCGCCAACCTGCACACCGAGCACCCCCGCGACTGGGAGCGGATCGCAGCGCTATACGGTGTGCTGGCGCGGTTGACCGGCTCCCCGGTGGTGGAGCTCAACCGGGCGGTGGCGCTCGCCGAAACGCATGGCCCGGACGCCGGGTTGCGGACGCTGGAGGGACTGGAGGGACTGGAGGGCTACCATTACCTGCACGCCGTGCGCGCCGATCTGCTGCGCCGCCTGCACCGCCCCGCCGAGGCCCGCGCTGCCTACGAGCGTGCGCTGGAGTTGGCCCACGCCGAGCCCGAGCGGCGCTTCCTCGCGCAGCGGCTGGCGGAGCTGGGGGCGTAGGGAGTCGCCGTGTCGGCTTGTCCGCTCCGGATCGCTCGGCGCGGAGCGGGCGCGTAGGTCGGACGTGCCGCCCTACCCCTCCGCGTAGGCGCGCATCGCCTCCACCACCGGCGCCAGCCGCCGCCCCCGCGGGGTGAGGCGGTACTCGACGGTGGGCGGCGAGGAGGGGATCACCGTGCGCTCCACCAAGCCGGCGGCCTCGAGGTCGCGCAGGCGCTCGGAGAGCATCCGCGGGGAGATGCCGTCGACGGCCTCGGCGAACTCGCTGAAGCGCAGCGCGCCGGTGAGCGCCGCGTAGATGATCGACAGCTGCCAGCGCCGCTCCAGGAGGTCCGCCGTGCGGCGGACCTCCATGGGAACGGGCTTACATCTACGCGCGCCGGCGGGTGGCATGGCGGGCGGTGGGTAGGGGTTGAATGGTGCTCATCTGCATGCCGTCCTGCTCGCGTGCGTCGCTCAGTGGGCCACCACCTCGCGGGTGGGCTCGAGCGCCCGGTCGAGCACCTCCTGCACGGTCATCACCGGGTGGAAGGTCATCTGCTCGCGCACCTCCTCGGGGATGTCGTCCAGGTCGCCGCGGTTGCGCTCGGGCAGGATCACATCGGTGAGCCCCGCCGCGTGGGCGGCGAGCACCTTCTGCTTGAGCCCGCCGATCGGCAGCACGCGGCCCTGCAGGGTGACCTCGCCGGTCATCCCCACCGTGTGCTTCACCGGTCGGCCGCTCAGCAGCGAGGCCAGCGCGGTGACCATCGTCACCCCGGCGGAGGGGCCGTCCTTGGGGATCGCCCCGGCGGGCACGTGCACGTGGAACTCCTGTCCCTCGAACGCGCTCTCGTCGATGCCGATCTGCTCGGCGTGGCCGCGCAC
>DATMMB010000206.1:0-4478 GCA_035569895.1 Solirubrobacteraceae bacterium
CCGCTTTCAGGGCGGCCCCGGGGTGCTCGAACTCCGACACGAGCGTCTCGGTGCCGGCCTTCAGGTTGAGCGCCACGACGATCCCGCGCGACTGCGGGTGCACGGTCGGCACGCCGCCGTTGTCGAAGATCGAGATCAGCCCGTCGGGCTGCAGCGTGGCGTCGTGCTGGAAGGCGGTGAGCGTGCCCGAGCCCATCTTGATCGTGCTGTGCTTGCCGCCCGCCTCCGCCGACACCTGGCCGGTCTGTTCGTTCAGCTCGTACAGCGCCCACGTGTTGCGCGCGGAGATCAGCATCTCCCCTTCCGGCTCCTCATCGAGCGAGTTCATATGGAAGTAGTCGTAGGGCCATTCGTCGCTGGCGCCGTACGGCGTGGAGTAGGAGTCGGTGAGCGCGATGTGGTCAAGGCTGTCCCACTGGCGGCGCACCAGGCCGGTGCGCAGGTCGACTTCTTGGAAGACGCTGTCGTTCACCGCCCCGTCCTGGGGCCCGTGGATCGCGGTCAGGTTGCAACGGATCGGGTTGAACACGGTCATCAGCGCCGTCTCGTTCGCGCCGAGTTTGAAGTCGTGCAGATCCGCTTTCAGGCCGTTGCCGGCGCGCACGCGCCCGATCTGCGCGTAGGAGCTGTTGGCGATCACCTCTTCGCCTTCGCCGAACCCCTGCTTGGGGATGTGCCCCTGCCACCACGTCAGCACCGGCTGGCCGTCATAGCTCTGCACCTGCAGGTTGGTCGCGTAGGTCCCGTGCGGCAGCGGGTCAAACCACACGAGCTGCCCGTCCGGTTCGGTGATCATCGGACCGTCGCCGCCGGGGCCGGAGTAGGGGGCGGAGAAGATGTCCCCGCCCGCGCTGCTCGCGCCGGCGTCCACCTGGATCGAGGGCGAGTTGAGCGCAGGCGCCGAGTGGTAGTGCTGCACCTCGCCGGGCTTGCCTTCGGACTCGTGGCCCGGCGGTTCCCACGGGATCGGGTCGGGCACCGAGATCGTGAAGTGGAACGCGAACGGCTGCGTGCGCTTGCCCGCCACGATCTTGCCGCGCACCGTCACGATCTCGCCCGGGAGGAAGGCGTGGGTCGGCAGGAAGCTCGCGCCGTCCGCCTGCGAGAAGCCGACGAGGTGGCCGTCGTGCGCGCCGGTCACCGACCCGCTGACGGTGACTTGCTGCAGTTGCCCGACCGGCACCCCCAGCAGGCTGATCTGCGTGTGCGGCGTGGCGTCCAGCGAGTCCGGCAGCGGTGAGACGCGCAGGCTCGTGCCGGGCAGCACGTCGCTGCGGTCGAGCGTGCTCGGCACGCACTGCGGCGCCGCCGGCCCGCGGAAGGCGGCCTCCTCGGCGATGATCCGCTGGCCGCCGAACGCCAGCGCGCCGGCGCTCGAGGCGAGCACGGCGAGGCCGCCGAGCACGAGCCCGAGGCGCAGCCACCGGTGTGGATGTCCGCGGCGGCGGGAGCGCGGAGCTGCGCGCCACACACGCACGGGCGTCCAGCCGCTGGAGGCACCCTGCCTGCGCTTCTGCCTGCTCATAACTTGAATGAGCCTACTGTGAGCGCGGGTCGCTCCGCGCAACTTGCATTTCGCACATGGGAGCGATGTAGGGTACCCGCCTTGATGACATACCGGCCAACGCCACACCGACCAACCGCTCTGCTGGCCGCCGCGCTGCTCGCGGCGGCGCTCAGCTCCTGCGGCGGCGGCGGGGCGCCCGCCTCGGTGGTGCTCGTGAATCGCGCCGCCGTCGCCGCCGCCGCCGCCAACCCGGTGGTGGTCTCGCCGCTGCCCGGCACCCCCGACGCCTCCCCCGCGACGCAGATCAGCTTCCTCGGCGGGGCCGGCACGAAGGTCGCCGACGTGAGCGTCGTCGGCTCGCGCAGCGGCGCCCACCCCGGGCGTCTGCAGGAATACGCGACCGGCAGCGGCGCGAGCTTCCTGCCGGCGCGGCCGTTCGTGCCCGGCGAGCGGGTCACCGTGCGCGCGCTCGCGGGCGCCGGCACGGGGCGGGCACCAGATCAGAAGGTCGCCACCACCTTCACCGTCGCCCGCCAGGCAAACGTCAGCCAGGCGCAGTTCCCGCTCGAACCCGGCGACCCGCGCGCCGTCCAGCACTACGCCTCGGCGCCCGAGCTGACGCCCTCGACGGTGACGATCACCAAGCCCGCCGCCCCCGGCGCCGCCCCCGGCTACCTGTTCCTCGCCCCCTACCAGGGCCTCGGCGCGCCCGGCCCGATGATCGCCGAACAGGACGGCGCGCTCGTCTGGTTTCACCCGCTGCCGCGCGCCGACTCGGCCACCAACTTCCAGGTGCAGAGCTACGAAGGCAAGTCGGTGCTGACGTGGTGGCAGGGACGGATCATCAAAGTCGGCTACGGCGAGGGCGAAGACGAGATCTACAGCAGCTCCTACCAGCTGCTCGCCACCGTGCACGCCGGCAACGGCTACCGCGCCGACCTGCACGAGATCCTGCTCACACCGGCAGGCACCGCCTGGATCGACGCCTTCGATCCGATCGACATGAACCTCTCATCGGTCGGCGGCTCCGCGCACGGCGTGCTGCTCGACTCGGTGATCGAGGAGGTCGATGTCAAGACGGGCCTGGTGATGTGGGAGTGGCACGCGCTCGGCCACATCCCGCTGAAGGACTCGCTCAACCACGTCTCCTCAGGCGTTTACCCGTGGGACTACGTGCACATCAACTCGATCTCGCCCGAACCGTCCAGCGGCGCCGCGGAAGGTCGCCCCGGCAACGTGCTGCTCTCGGCGCGCAACACGTGGACGCTTTACGACGTGGACATGCACTCCGGGGGCTACAACTGGCTGCTCGGCGACGGCGGGCACTCGAGCTTCAAGCTGGGCGCCGGCGTGCGCTTCTACTGGCAGCACGACGCAGAGTTCCAGCCCGGCGGGCTGATCTCGCTGTTCAACAACGCCTCCGACCCGCCCAAGCAACGGGAATCGAGCGGCCTGGTGCTGCGCCCCGACTTCTCCGCTGGGACCGTGGCGCTCGTCAAGCGGTTCGTCAACCCCAGCCACACGCTGCTGGCCTCCAGCCAGGGCAACACGCTGAGCCTGCCCCGCGGCGACTGGCTGCTGGGATATGGGGGGCTGCCCAACTTCACCGAGCTCTCCTCCTCCGGGCACGTCCTGCTGGACGGCACGCTCGGCAAGAACGTGCAGGACTTCCGCTCATATCTCTTCCCGTGGAGCGGCCAGCCGACTACCGCGCCCGCGATCGCGGTGCAGGCCGCCGGCGCCGGCGCGACCGTGCAGGCGAGCTGGAACGGCGCCACCGGCGTCGCCTCTTGGCAGGTGCTCGGCGGACCCGGGGCGGGCGGGTCTTCTGAAAATCTCACGCCGCTCGCGAGCGCCCCGCGCCGCGGCTTTCAGACGACGATCGCGGTGAACGCCGCGCCCGGCACCTACCTCGCCGCGCGCGCGCTGTCGGCGAGCGGGCAGGTGCTGGGGACCTCCGCCGCGCAGGCCGTGCCCTGATCGGCTCTAACGACGCGGCGCGGCGCCGAAGGGCACACCGGGGCCCGGCGGCGCCGGGGCGGCGCCGCCGGAGGGGGTGCGCCCGAACGGGCTGAGCGGGCCGTGTTCGCCTTCCGCGCGGCGCAGCCTCGCGGCGGCCGCGCCACGCGCCGCTTTCTTGGCGGTGAGGAAGTAGTTCTCGAAGCCCAGCCCCTGCGCGTCGGTCAGGTGGCGCGGCAGCGGGCCGCGCAGCTCCTCGCGCAGCGCCCGCTCGTAACGGCGGCGCAGCGGGCCCTCCAGCTGGCTGGCGCCGGCGCCGTTGTCGAGCTCCAGCTGCCCCGCGCGGGTGCGGTAGTCGTACAGCTCGTGCTCCTGCCCCTCCGGCTCGATCAGCCCTCCGTTCCAGTTGGAGTAGGTGGCGTACTTGCCCGTCGCGGTGCGCAGCGCCGCGACGTGCAGCGGCGCGGCGGCCGTGTACGGTTCGGTCGCGAACTCGGTCACGATCTCGTCCGTGGCGTGCAGCACGTACGGGCGGCCTTCGGCGCGCGGCCTTGCGAGGAGCGCCGCGAGGTCGGCGCGGCCGGCGATGTGGGCGTAGCGGCGCTGTCGGCGCCACTCATTCGAGCCGCTGGCGATGCTCAGCAGCAGCGGCGCCACGTCGACGCTCGAGGTCAGCTGCGTGCGCGGCCTGCTCGTGGCGGCGGTGAGCCTGCCACGCGGGTCCTTGACGATCAAGGGCACCCTGATCGCCTCCTCGTACGCCGAGCCGCCCTTGCCGCGCATCCCGTGCGAGGCGCCGTGCTCGCCGTGGTCGGAGGTGAACACCACGATCGTGTTCGCCGCCACGCGCGGGCTGCTTTCCAGGATTTCCAGCACGCGCCCGACGTGGCCGTCCACCTCGCGCTGCAGCTTCACGTACAGGTCCATGAACTGCTGCCATCTGCCCCTCGCGCGCGCTCCCGTGAACGGCACCGGCCCGAATGACGCCGCCGTGGTTTCCTGGAAGGAGAGC
>DATMMB010000207.1:0-5676 GCA_035569895.1 Solirubrobacteraceae bacterium
GAGAGGTTGGGCACGAGACGCATCATCTCAGAGCCGCTACCGTCAGCGGATCTTGAGGGTGCTCGTGGTGTCCAACATGCGTGCCGCTGCCGACCACCCCGAGCGAGGCCGCTTCGTGCGCGATCAGGTGGATGCGCTGCGCACGCTGCCCGACCTGGAGGTCGAGCTGTACGAGTTCCCGCCAGGCGGCGCCGCGCTCGCGCACGCGGCGCGCGAGCTGAGCCGGCGTTATGGATTCAAAGCCGCTCGACTCCGCTTGGGCCACTGGCGGCACCCGACTCGCCGCTCGCGGCGGCCGGATGTCGTCCACGCCCACTTCGGCCTCACCGCCTGGCCGGCGCTCGCGGCACGGGCGCGCGTCAGAGGGCTGACGGTGCACGGCACCGACATGCGCCACCCCCGCACACGGATAGCGACCCGGGCGGTGCTGCCGCTGATGGACCTCGTGGCGGCCCCCACCCCCGAACTGGCGGACGCCCTGCCGAGCCGCAGCGCACGCCGCAAGGCACAGGTGCTGCCGTGCGGCGTGGACCTCGAGCGCTTCCATCCGATCCCTCGGGCGGAGGCCCGCGCGGAGCTGGGCCTCGATCCACGAACCCCCTGCCTGCTGTTCCCCGCCGACCCGGCGCGTCTCGGCAAGCGGTATGACCGCGCGCTGGCGCTGGCCGGCGCCACCCCCCTGCACACCCTCGGCGGCGTTCCCCCCGAGCGGGTGCCGCTGTGGGTGAACGCGGCGAACGCAGTGGTGGTGCCCTCGGACAGCGAGGGCTTCGGCCTCGCGGTGCTGGAGGCATTGGCGTGCGACGTGCCGGTGCTCGCGACCCCGGTGGGTGTGCATCCGCAGGCGCTGGCGGAGGTGGAGGGCACGCTGTGCGAGCCGTTCGCACTGAGGCGCTGGCGCGCGGCGGCGGCGGCCCATCTGGCCGATTCCGATCCGCGGATCGCCGGCCGGGCGCGCGCCGAGCGGTGGTCGGCGGTGCGCATGGCGGAGCGCCTCGCCGATGTGTGGCGGGAGCGGCTGGCGCGCACGCGCGCGGATCGCGGACACGTGCACACGCGGGTCGGGGAGACCGATGAGTAGGATGAGAGGGTCGATGAACGCGCAGACCACGAGTCCCAGCGGCCAACCCGACACCGAGACGCCGAGACAGGAGCTCGCCAGCGCCGCCGAGCCCAGCGCCGCCCCGGCGTCCACGACCGACGGTCAGCTTGCTCGCGCGGCGGCGCCGCCGGCCGGCGGCGGGGTGCCCGCCGCGACCGCCCAGCCCGCGACCGCCCAGCCCGCGACCGCCCAGCCCGCCACCGCCCAGCCCGCCACCCCCGAGCCGCCGGCGGGCACGGAGCTGCCCCCGCCGCAACCGCGCCCACCTGGCTTCCGCGAGCGCGGACGGATGCGCCGGCGGGCGCGCTTTCTGCGCAAGGCGCGCGAGCTGGCCTACCGCGACCTCGGCGGGCTGGTGTTCGAGATGCAGCGCTTGCACCAGCGCAACGACGAGCTGGTGGCGGCAAAGCTCGGGGTGCTCGCCGCCTTCGACAAGGAGCTGCGCGCGCTGGAGGCGGCGCTCGGGGAGCGCCGCCCGGTGGCAGTGCTGCGCGAGGCGGGCATCGCGGCGTGCCCGCGCTGCGCGGCGATTCACGGCAGCGACGACCGCTACTGCCCGATGTGCGGCATGCCGATGGGGCGCCCCACGGAGACCCCGGTGGCCGCCACCCCACCGACCGTGACGGGCGTGACGGGCCCCGCCGGCGCGGTCGGCCCCGGCGCCCCGGCGTCCACCGCGGGCGTCTCGCCGGGCGTCGCCGTTCCACCGCTGGCGGCCGCGTCGGTGGCTGCCGCCGCGGCGATCGCGCCCGGTCAGCTGGCGCTGAGCCCCGCCGCCTCGGGATCGGCGCCCGCGACGCCCGCATCCCCCACGGCGGCGGCGATGCAAGGCGCGCCGCCGGCCGAGCGGCCGAGCGCCCCTCCTCCCGCCCAGGAGGATCGCCCCACCGAGATCATCCGCCCGACCGGCGACGAGACGGCGTGAGCGTCGGAGCGCCGCCGCAGGCGGGCACGGCACCCAACGAGCCGGCGGAGCGTTGCCCGCTGTGTGGCGAGTCGCTGGCGAAGGAGCAGGAGTGGTGTTTGCGCTGCGGCGCGGCGGCGCGCACGCGCCTGGCGGCCACCCCCCGGTGGCGCCCTCCGGTGGTGGGCCTGGTGGCGGCGATCGTGCTGTCGCTCGGAGCGTTGAGCGCGGCGCTGGTGTCGCTCGCGGGATCGAGCGCCAAGCACGGCGTCGTCGCGGTTACGCGCACGGTGACGGTGCCGGCGGGCGCCGCCCCGGCCAGCACCGTGCCGAGCGCCGCGGGCACCGCAACGGGAGCGGGCGCGGCGGGCACGGGAGCGGGCGCGGCGAGCACGCCCGCCCACACGGGCACAGCCGCCGGCACGGCGTCCGGCGCGGCGACGGGCACCACCAATGCGACCACGCCGGGCGCCGCCGCGAATGGGAGCGCTGGCAAGGGCGCGGCGGGCGCAACCGGGACGACGCCGGCGGGCGGCGGGGCAAAAGCAACCGGCACGCCCTCCGGCGGGTCGTCGACCGCGGCACAGGGCACCTCGAGCACCCCCGCGACGAGCGGCGCCGCGGGGAGCGGGGCGGCGAAGAAAAGCAACGGTATGGAAAAGCTGATCGAAGAGTATGAGCGCCGCCACGGATAGGCCGTCGCACGGCTGGGCGCGGGTCACAGCCGCGACGGCGGCGGACTGAGCGGCGTGCAGGCGACGCGGGGGGGCGTTGACCTCGAGGTTGACGTGGCGGTGGTGGGCGCCGGCGCGGCGGGGCTGTACACGGCGCTGTGCGCCGCGCGGGAGGGCGCCCGCGTGGCGCTGGTGTCGGCGGCCCCGCTGGCGCAAACCGCCAGCTATTGGGCGCAGGGAGGGCTGGCGGCGGCGCTGGCGGAGGACGACAGCCCGGAGCTGCATCTGCGCGACACCGAGCGCGCCGGGCGCGGCGCGATGCGCGCATCGGCGGCCGAAGTGCTCGTACGGGAGGCGCCGGCGTGCGTGGAGGACCTGCAGGCGCTCGGTGTGCGCTTCGACGCCGACCGCTTCGGCCGCCTCGCGCTGGGCTTGGAGGGGGGGCATTCGGTGCGCCGGGTGGTGCACGCCGGCGGCAGCGCCACCGGCAGGCGCCTGCTGCGGACGCTGTCGGCGCTGGCGGTGGCGGAGCGGCGAATCGCGGTGCTGGAGAACGTGCGCGCCCGCGCGCTGTGGCCGCGGGAGGGCGCCTCGCCGGCCGGCCGCTCGCCGACCCCGATGCACGAGCGACAGCCGCCGACTGCGCGCACGGCCGCCGAGCGCGCATGGGTGCGCTGCGGCGGGCTGATCTGCGAGGACGGTCGCACGATCGCCGCGCGCGCAGTCGTGCTCAGCACTGGCGGGGCGGCGGCGCTGTGGGCGCGCACCACCAACCCCCCCGGCTCGCAGGGGGTGGGGCTGCTGCTGGCGCACGCGCTCGGCGCGCAGCTGGCGGATCTCGAGCTCGTCCAGTTCCATCCCACCGCAGTCAAGGGCGTCAGGGGACGCGAGGGCTTTCTGGTCACCGAGGCGATCAGGGGCGAGGGGGCGACGCTGCACGACGCCGCCGGCGAGCGCTTCGTCGACGAGCTGGCGCCGCGCGATGAGGTGTCGCGCGCGATCTGGACGCGGATGCACGCCACGGGAGCCGACCACGTGGGTCTCGACATGCGCGCCATCGACCCCGCGCTGTTCCCCAACGTGGTGGGCGCGCTGCGCGAGGCGGGGGTCGATCCGACGCGGGAGCTCGTGCCGGTGGCGCCAGCGGCGCACTACACGATGGGCGGGATCGTCACCGACCTGCACGGCCGCTCGAGCGTCGCCGGTCTGTATGCGGTGGGCGAGACGTCGTGCACCGGCCTGCACGGCGCCAATCGCCTCGCGTCGAACTCGCTGAGCGAGTGCTTCGTGTGGGGCCGTCGCGCCGCCCACAGCGCGCTGCAGGAGCCAGCGTCGGCGAGGGTCGGCATGTGGGCGCCGCGGGAGCCGGCGGGGGCGTCGGGCGGCGGAACGCTGGCATCGAAGGAGCCAGCGGGGGCGGGCAGCGGCGGCGTGAGCGCGGGGGGGCTGGCGACGCTCGCCGGCCTCGACTCACCGCCAGTGGCGAGCGCCGCCACGCGCGAGGCGCTGTGGCGGGACGCCGGCATCGAGCGCTCGGCGGAGGGCCTTGCACGCCTCGCGCACGACCCTCACCCGCTCGCGCGCCTGATCGCGGCGTGCGCGCTGGAGCGCAGAGAGAGTCGCGGTGCCCACCGACGGGTGGAGCACCCCGAGCCCGACCCCGCGCTGGACGGCCACCATATCGTCGTCGACGCCGCCGGCGGGCTCACCTGGGAAACGTGGACGTGATCGATTAACCACCCCTTAATCCCCCGTTCCGACGCCCTTTAGGTCGGGGGTGGATACTGCGCGATCCTGAAGAGACGCCAAGATTTATGAAGTTCTTCAGTCCTTTGGGGTTGGAGACGTGTTGGATCAGGATGGAAGGTCCCAGGAGCGACGGGAGTCCTCGGGATCGGCGGAGGTGCGTGGCGAGAGTCGCGCGAACAGCTCTGGTCGATACGGAGAGAAGGAGGCGACGGGGTCGCCATGTATCAGTTCAGTAGGGCCATCTACAGGGAGCTCGCCCCCTACATCGCGGCGCCCACCCCGGGCAGCGCCGCCGCCGCGGCCGGCGAAAGTCACCAAGGGCGCGTGCTGCGCGCCTGTGAGGCGGCAGTCGAGCGGCTGGCGACCGACCGCCACTACTTTGCGCGGCCAGCGCGGACGCTGTTCTGGGACATCAGGACGTACTTCCCGGTGAGCGAGCAGACGCGGGTGCACAGAGTGGTTGTCCGCTACATGACCCTCGCGCAGCGCTATCTCGCGGAGAACCCGCGGGCGGCGCACGCGGCGGTGAGCGACGAGCCGCTGCAGTGCCGCGCGACGACGCGCAAGGGCGCCGCCTGCCAGCGCACGCCGCTGCCGCACAACGGGTACTGCCCATCCCACCAGCACCTCGCCGACACCGAGAATCGCGAGCCGCTGGCGGCATAAGGGCTTTTTTGGGGGGATCGTCCGCGTGTGCGGGGCGGAGAACACGCCCGCACGGGCGGGGCCTCCGTGCCCCGCCGCCGCGCCGCGCGCGCAAACGCGCCGCGCGTAGGCTTGGGCGATGCTGCTCGGGGTGGATGTCGGCGGAACCTTCACCGACGCCGTGCTCGTCGGCGCCGAGATGGTGCACACCGCGAAGGTGCCCACCACCCCCGAGGAGCAGTCGCGCGGAGTCATCGCCGCGGTGCGCGCCGTGCTCGCCGACGCCGGCGCCCAGCCCGCGCAGGTGGCGCGTTTCGCGCACGGGATGACGGTCGCCACGAACGCGCTGCTGGAGGGCAGCGCGGCGCGCACGGCGCTGATCGCCACCGAGGGCTTCACCGACGTGGTGGAGCTGGGCCGCCAAGCACGGGCGAGTCTCTACCGGCTGTGCGAGCGGGGGCCCGCCCCGCTGGTGCCGGCCGAGCTGCGGTGGGCGGCGCCGGAGCGGATGACGCCGGACGGGCCGCTGCGGACGCTGGATCCGGACGAGGCGCGCGCCCTGGTGTAGCGGGTGGCGCGGTGGGAGCCGGCGGCGTATGCCG
>DATMMB010000208.1:0-5043 GCA_035569895.1 Solirubrobacteraceae bacterium
CCCGAAGCGCACGCCGTCCGCGAGCGTCACATCGACGCCCTCCCCGCGGGCAGCGGCGAGCGGCGCGGGGCGCAGGCCGCGCAGCGCGTTCACCGACTCGATGTGGTCGGTGTGGTCGTGCGTAAGCGCGATCCCCCCCAGCCCGCCGCGCGCGTCCACCGCCGCCACCACCCGCTCGACGTGTTGACGCAGCGCCGGCCCCGGATCGACCACGTACGCCGGGTCGCGGTCGACGATCCAGGTGTTGGTGCCCGACAGCGTCAGCGGGCCGGAGTTCTCGGCGCGCACGCGCAGCACGTCGAACGCCGCCAGCCGGCGCGCTTCACTCAGCGGATCGGCCGAGAAGCCGACCTCGCCGGCGAGCGCGAGATCGAGCTCGCCGGCCGACTGCGGCACCCACTCCGAGTCCTCCGGCGCGTCGTGCCCTGCTCGAGTCGGTTCGGCGGCGGGATCTGGTTCGGGGCCTGACGGGTGGGAGCGCATTCCTGCGAGCAAGCGGTTGCAGTTAACGACCGTCAGCATACCCCCCGGTCTGGCGGCAAGAGATGTCATTGGCCCTCGCCTGCCCTTGCGCCCTCCGGGCGGGTACGAGCCTTTTCCCAAAGAGCGGCCATAATCCTAATTTGGCGACTTATTCGCCATACGCCAAACACGCTGGAGATCGCAGACAAGCGTCGGCGTAAAATACGCGTTGCCCGCCTTCTCACACGCCTCAAGCACCCCTGCGCGACGGCCGAAAGGGGGCATTATGAGTGAGGGATCGTCGTCTTGGCTGTGCCCCACCGAGCTCGACCGCCGGCGCGTGGTCGACGCCAACGACCGCGTGCGCATGATCCGGCTGATCGGCGCCGCCGCGGTGGGCGCCGCGCTGCTAGCCGGTGCCCCGTGGATCGGCTGGTGGACGCTGCCGCTGTTCGCATTGTGCGCGATCAACTTCGCCGTCGTCGACCTGCGGATGCGCACCAGCACCCACCCCGAGCGCGTGAGCGCC
This sequence comes from Solirubrobacteraceae bacterium, assembly GCA_035569895.1. Lineage (GTDB taxonomy): Bacteria > Actinomycetota > Thermoleophilia > Solirubrobacterales > Solirubrobacteraceae > Palsa-744. Next base: position 992 of record DATMMB010000208.1, read on the forward strand.
ACCGCGATCGTGATCACGCTGCTGCTGCTCGGCTGCGGCGTCGCGCTCAGCGGCGGGCCCTCCAGCCCGGCGCTGCCGTGGATGGTGCTCCCGGCGGCGATGGTCGCCGCGCGCTTTCGCCCGCAGGTGGTGGTCGCCGGGCTGGTGCTCACGGTGGCACTGATCTTGACGGTGACGCTCGGCATCGACCCCCGCGCGACGATCGACGACCCCGTGCGCCCGATCGCCGCGCTCGCGCTGCTCGCCGGCGTGGTGTCGATCGTGTGGGCGCTGCAGGCCGCCGAGCTCCACCATCGCGACGAAGCGATCCTCGACCCGCTCACCGGCCTGCTCAACCGCCATGCGCTGCTGCCGCGCTTCACCGAGATCTCCCACCAGGCGCGCCTCACCGACCAGCCGGTGTGCCTGGTGCTCTGCGACGTCGACGCCTTCAAGCAGGTCAACGACCGCTACGGCCACGACCGCGGCGACGCGGTGCTGCGCGACGTGGCGTACGAGCTGCGCAAGCGGCTGCGCTCGTTCGAGCTCGCCTACCGGCTGGGGGGCGAGGAGTTCCTGATCGTGCTGCCCGGCGTCTCGCACGCCGAAGGGCAGGAGATCGCCGAGCGGCTGTGCGCGGCGATCGCGCACGCGCACCCCACCGGCATCCCGGTCACCGTGTCGCTCGGGCTCAGCGCCGCCCACGGCGAGCAGGTCGTCTACGAGACGCTCTTCAAGGCCGCCGACCTCGCGCTGTACGAGGCCAAGCGCGCCGGGCGCAACCGCGTCGCGGCGGCCCCGCCGCCGCAGGTTCCCGTCGCCGACCGGAACGTCGCGCCACCGGTCGGCGAGCCGCTCGCGGCGCCTGCGCTGGCGGGGTGAAGCACCGCGCAGGAGGGCGTGAGCGTTTGCGGGCCGCTGGTCGACGGTCGCTCGCCGCGCCCGCGCTGGTGCGGTGAAGCACCGCCGGATTGGGTGTATTAGCCTGTCCGTCTGTCGTGGGCAAGCAGCTCGATCCACAAGCACAGGCGCTGCTCGACGTGATGGAAGCGGTCGGCGCACCCCCCCTGTACACGCTGCCGGTGGCACAGGCGCGAGCGCAGATGCACTCAGCATTGTGCACGCGCGGAGCGCCGCTGGCGCTTGAAAGCGTCGAGGACCTCAGCCTGCCCTCACCGCACGGCGCGCTGGCGCTGCGCCTCTACCGGCCGCGCCCGGGGACGCTGGCGCTCGCGCTGTTGCTGCACGGCGGGGGCTGGACGCTCAACGACATCGACACCCACGACGCCCTCTGCCGCCGGATCGCGCGGCGCTCGGGTTGGCTGGTCGCCTCGCTCGACTACCGGCGGGCGCCCGAGCACCGCCACCCCGCGGCGCTCGAAGATGCCCGCTTCGCATACGAGTGGCTGCGGGAGAGCGCCCCGCGCCTGGGGGCGCGGCCGCAGTCGATCGCGCTCGTCGGCGAGAGCTCCGGCGCGAACACCGCCGCCGCGCTCGCGCTGCTGCTGCGCGACAGGGGCGCCCCGCCGCCCGTGTTCCAGGCACTCGCCTACCCGCTGGCCGACGTGCCCGACCGCTGGCCATCCCACGCGGAGCGCGGCAGCGGCTACACGCTCGATCGGCCGCTTGTGCGTTGGTTCACCGAACAGTACCTGCCGCCCGATTTCGACCCCGGTGAGCCCTACCGCGACCCCTACCTCTTCCCGCTGGGCGCTCCCGACCTGCGCGGCCTGCCACCCGCGCTGGTGATGACCGCCGAGTTCGACCCGCTGCGCGACGAGGGCGTCGCCTACGCCGAGCGGCTGGCGGCGGCGGGGGTGCCGGTGGAGCACGTGCACGCCGACGACCAGATGCACGGCTTCCTGCTGGTGGATCGCGCGATCATGCGCGCCGGGGAGCTGATCGATTTGCTGGCGGACGCGCTCGCGGCGCGGACGCAGGGCTGACGTTCTGGGATAGGCTGGCGCCGTATGCGGATCGAGGGCAGCTCTGCGATCGTCGCCGGCGGGGCCTCGGGGCTGGGCGCGGCCACCGTGCGCCGCCTGCACGCCGGCGGCGCCCACGTCACGATCGCCGACGTCAACGCCGAGAAGGGGGCGGCGCTCGCCGCCGAGCTGGGGCTCGAGCTCGTCGCCTGTGACGTGCGCGAGGAGTCCCAGGTGCAGGCGGCTGTCGAGCGCGCCGCCGCCGCCGAGGGCGGGCTGCGGATCGCCGTCTGCTGCGCCGGCACCGGCTGGGCGCAGAAGCTCGCCGGGTCCAAGGGCCCCCACCCGCTGATGCCGTTCGAGACGATCGTCCAGATCAACCTGATCGGCACCTTCAACGTGCTGCGCTTCGCCGCCGCAGCGATGATCGCCAACGAGCCCCAAGAGGGTGGCGCAGCCGGCGGCAGGCCGGCGAGCCGAGCCCTTCTTCCTCGATCAAATGACGACGGTGAGCGCGGCGTGTGTGTCAACACTGCCTCGATCGCCGCCTACGACGGCCAGGTCGGCCAGATCGCCTACTCGGCCTCCAAGGGCGGGGTGGTGGGCATGACGCTGCCGGCGGCCCGCGACCTTGCCCAGTACGGCATCCGCGTGTGCACGATCGCGCCCGGCCTGTTCGACACGCCGCTGCTCGCCGCGCTGCCCGAGGAGGCGCGCCAGAAGCTGGGGGCCGGCGTCCCCTACCCGCCGCGCTTGGGCGACCCCGACGAGTACGCCCAACTGGCCTGCCACATCGTCGACAACCGCATGCTCAATGGCGAGGTGATCCGGCTGGACGGGGCATTGCGGATGCCGCCGCGTTAGGGCACCGCCGCGACGGCCGCCGCGACGGCCCGCTTGGTCGTCGTGTGCGACACCTGAACGGGGACAGCCCCGCCGGGTGCGCTCACCCCCGCTCGCGCCCGACCTCCTGCACCAGCCAGCCGTTGCCGTCGGGGTCGTCGAAGGAGAAGAACGAGTTGTAGTCGCTGCGCTCCGGGTGGGTGCCGGGGAGCTGTTTGCCGTCCTGGAAGTGGAAGGGCTCGCTCACCGGCACCCCCCGCCCCGCGAGCTCAGCCCGCGCGCGGTCGAGGTCGCTCACCACGAGGTGCAGGCCCTGCACAGCGCCCGCTCGCTCGGCGCCCCGCATCACGGCGATCGCGCAGGCCGAGCCGGGGGGCGTCAGCTGTACCACGCGGAAGTCATCGCCCGCGCTGTGATCCACGAGCAGGTCGAAGCCCGCCTGCTCGGTGTAGAACGCCTTGGCGCGATCCACATCTGCGACCGGCACGACGATCAGCTCCAGTTTCCAGTCCATCGTGGCCTATCTCAGCCCAGCCGCTCCACCAACATCGCCATGCCCATGCCGCCGGCGACGCACATCGACTCGATGCCGTAGGTGCCGTCGAGCGTCTGCAGGTCGTTGATCAGCGTGGTCATGATCCGCGCGCCGGTCATCCCGAAGGGGTGGCCGAGCGCGATCGCGCCGCCGAACGGGTTGAGCTTCTGCTCGGAGATGCCGAGCTCCTCCTTGCAGGGGACGATCTGCGCGGCGAACGCCTCGTTGATCTCCACCACGTCGATGTCGCTCATCGACATGCCGGTGTTCTTGAGCAGCTGCTGGATCGCGGGGATCGGGCCGAGGCCCATCAACTCGGGGCGGATCGCCACCACGGTGGAGGCGAGGATCTTGACTTTGGGCTTCAGCCCCAACTCGGAAGCACGCTCCTCGGAGGTGACCAGCAGCGCCGCGGCGCCGTCGTTGAGCGGGCAGGCGTTGCCGGCCGTCACCGTGCCGTCGGGCCTGAACGCCGGCTTCAGCGACGCCAGCTTCTCGAGCGTCGTGCCGGGGCGCGGGCCGTCATCCTTGGTGAGCACCGTCTCGGGCACGTCGATCTCGTTGCCCTCCTTGTCGGTGTCTTTGTGCGCGGGCACCGTCACCGGCACGATCTCCACGTCGAAGTGGCCCGACTGCTGCGCCGCCACGGCGCGCTCCTGGGAGATCACCGCCCACTCGTCCTGCGCCTCGCGGCTGACCTTGCAGCGCTCCGCCACGTTCTCGGCCGTCATGCCCATCGAGATGTAGGCGTTATAGAGGGATCCCTCGGA
>DATMMB010000209.1:0-2440 GCA_035569895.1 Solirubrobacteraceae bacterium
ACCGAACTGCTCGCCGCTGCGCGCGAGCTGGAGGTGGCGACGCTCGACGGACTGGAGCTGCTGGTGGCGCAGGGAGCGCTCAGCCTCGAACGGTGGACCAGCAAGCCGGCCCCGCTCGAGCTCATGCGCCGCGCGGCCGCCACTGCGCCAACAGGCGCCTGAGCGGTGGGGCAGCTCGCCGGGGACTCGCCCCTCGACATCTCGGTGGAGGGGCCGCCCGCCGGAGAAGCGCCCCACGACATCCGCGCTTAGGTGGGGAGGATGAGCGCGCACCCAACTGAGGGCACGGAGCTGCACGAGATCTTCGGCATCGACGGCGAGGCGCGGGAGCGCCCGGTGGTGGTGGCGCTGCCCGACCCGACCGCGCCGGCGCCCGAAGCCGAGGTGATCCGCGACGAGCAGGCGGCCGGGGGCGGGACGCCGGAGGAGCCCGCCGCCAAGGAGCCGCCGGTGCGCCAGGGGATCACCTCACCGAGCCGGCGCGGCAGCTCCTCGCGCTTCCTGACGGACGTGATCGTCGACATGGGGCTGGTGGCGCGCGAGCGCGTGGACGACGCGATCGCCACCTCGCGCAGCTCCGGCACGACGCCCGAGCGGGTGCTCGTCGAGGAAGCGGTGCTGAGCCACGACGGGCTTGCGCGCGCCCTGGCGGAGCGCTACGGCCTCGACCACCTCGACCTGGGGGTGTTCCAGGTGGACATGAGCGCCGCCAACCTCGTGACGACGGCGGCGGCGAAGCGCTACCAGGCGGTGCCGGTGGCGTTCGTCGACAAGCGCACGTTGCTGGTGGCGATGACCGACCCATCGAACGTGCTCGCGGTGGACGACATCGCGATCATGACCGGGTTCGAGGTGCGGGTCGCGGTCGCCGCCCCCGAAGACATCGCCGCGCTGATCTCGCGCCTGGATCGCCTCGAAGACGTGGTGGCCGGACACGAGCTCGTGGAGGACGAGCAGGCGGAAGTCGTCGAGCTGCACGAGACCGACGACGACGCGCCCGTCATCAAGCTCGTCAACCAGATCGTCGCGCAGGCGGTGGAGCAGGGCGCCTCCGACATCCACCTCGCGCCCGACGGCAAGGAGACGCGGGTGCGCTTCCGCGTCGACGGGGTGCTGCAGGACATCACCACGGTGCCGCGCAAAATGGGGCCGGGCGTCGTCTCGCGCGTGAAGATCATGGCGGAGCTCGACATCTCCGAGCGGCGGCTGCCCCAGGACGGCCGCGTCGGCCTGACCGTCGACGGGCGCCACGTAGACCTGCGCGTGGTGACGCTGCCGAGCGTGCACGGCGAGTCGATCGTGATGCGCATTCTCGACAAGGACTCGGTGGTGATGAAGCTCGACAAGCTCGGGATGGCGCGCGAGCCGCGCGAGCGCTTCGAGCACGCCTATCACCAGACGCACGGCGCGGTGCTCGTCACCGGGCCGACCGGGTCGGGCAAGTCGACGACGCTGTACGCGGCGCTGCAGGAGCTGAACACGCCGGAGAAGAACATCATCACCGTCGAGGACCCGGTCGAGTACCAGCTCGAGGGGATCACGCAGGTGCAGGTCTCCCCCAAGGCGGGGCTCACGTTCGCCACCGGGCTGCGCGCGATGGTGCGCGCCGACCCCGACGTGATCATGGTGGGCGAGATCCGCGACCGCGAGACGGCGCAGATCGCGATCGAGTCGGCGCTCACCGGCCATCTCGTGCTCTCCACGCTGCACACCAACGACGCCCCATCCGCGATCACGCGGCTGATCGAGATGGGGATCGAGCCGTTCCTCGTCGCCTCCGCCCTGGACTGCGTGCTCGCGCAGCGGCTCGTGCGCACGCTCTGCGCGCACTGCAAGAAGCGCACGATCATCCCCGCCGAGGTGCTGCGCCAAAATGGATATAAGGCGCTCGTCGACCTCGAGGCGTACGAGCCCGTCGGCTGCCGGCGCTGCGGCGGCAGCGGCTACAAGGGCCGCGCGGGGATCTACGAGGTGATGAGCGTCACCCCCGAGATCAGGGCGCTCGCGCTGGAGCGCCGCCCGGCCGAGCAGCTCGGCGAGGTCGCGGTGCGGGGGGGGATGCGCCGGCTGCGCGAGGACGGACTGGAAAAGGTGCGCCAGGGCCGCACCTCGATCGCGGAGCTGGCGCGAGTTCTGGGTAGTTGAGAGGGGGGATCGTCCGCGCGTGCAAGCGCTCCGGCCGCGCCCTGCGTGCGCGGGGCATCCATGCCCCGCGGCCGTGCCCCGCGATGCAAAATCTCGTGCAGCGCGGAGGCCCACTCGAATTTTCGTCCACCCGGCCACCGCGGGGCGCGGACGGCGTGTGCGAGGGCCGATAGCGGGGGCGATGGGAATCGACTTCGCAGACCTGGTGATGGAGGTCGTATCGCGCCGCGCCTCCGACCTGCACATGGCGGCGGGCGCGCACCCGACCGTGCGCGTCCGCGGGCGCCTGACGCCG
>DATMMB010000210.1:0-8391 GCA_035569895.1 Solirubrobacteraceae bacterium
TGCTCGGACACGACGGCCCGGAGGGGATCGACAACCGGCAGACGTTCAAGGCGCTCGGGTTCGATTCGACCGCGGCGCTCGAGCTGTGCAACCGACTGCGTGCGCCCACCGGCCTGCGGCTCAGCGCCGCGCTGCTGTTCGATCACCCCACGCTCGCCGCCTTCGCCGAACAGCTTTCGCGCATGATCGCCGGCGAAGGCACCCAGCAGCCGTGGGTCGCGTCGGCACCCGCACGCCGGCACGACGCCGAGGACCCAATCGCGATCGTGGGCATGGGCTGCCGCTACCCCGGCGACGTGCGCACCCCCACGGAGCTGTGGGAGCTGGTGGCGCGTGGTGGCGACGCAATCGGCGGCTTTCCCACCGACCGCGGGTGGGATCTCGAGGCGCTGTACGACCCCGACCCGACCCACCCGGGTACGAGCTACGTGCGGCATGGGGGTTTCCTCTACGACGCGGCCGACTTCGACGCCGACTTCTTCGGCATCAGCCCGCGGGAGGCGCTGGCGATGGATCCGCAGCAGCGGTTGCTGCTCGAAGTGTGTTGGGAGGCGCTGGAGGCCGCCGGGATCGACCCGCTCACGCTGCGGGGCAGCCCCACCGGAGTGTGGGCGGGGATCAGCGCGCTCCTTTACAACGGGGGCCGGCTCTGCGCACCCGCCGGGTCGGAGGGCTACGGCCTGACGGGCAACGTCGGCAGCGTGGTGTCCGGTCGCGTCGCCTACACGTTCGGGCTGGAGGGGCCGGCGGTGACGGTCGACACCGCGTGCTCGTCGGGCTTGGTGGGGCTGCACCAAGCCCGCGCCAGCCTGCGCGATGGCGAGTGCGAGCTGGCGCTCGTGGGCGGTGTGATGGTGATGTGCGGCGTCGACCTGTTCATCGAATTCAGCCGCCAGCGCGGGCTGGCGCCGGATGGACGCTGCAAGGCGTTCGCCGACGCCGCCGACGGCACGAGCTGGAGCGAGGGTGTCGGCGTGCTGGTGGTGGAGCGGCTCTCGCGGGCGCAGCGCCTTGGCCACACGCCGCTTGCGCTGGTGCGGGGGAGCGCTGTCAACCAGGATGGTGCCAGCAACGGGCTGTCGGCGCCCAGCGGCCTCGCCCAGCAGCGGGCGATCCGCCAGGCGTTGGCGAACGCGGGGCTGACGGTCGCCGACATCGACGCCGTCGAGGCGCACGGCACGGGCACGCGCCTCGGCGACCCGATCGAGGCACAGGCGCTGATGGCCACCTATGGACGCGAGCGCCCCCCCGGCCGGCCGCTGCGGCTGGGGTCGATCAAGTCCAACGTCGGCCACACCCAGGCGTCGGCGGGCATCGCCGGCGTGATCAAGGTTGTGATGGCGATGCGGCACGGCGTGCTGCCGCGGACGCTGCACGTCGATCGTCCCACCACCGAGGTCGATTGGTCGGAGGATGCGATTGCGCTGCTGACCGAGGAGGTCGCGTGGGAGCCCGGCGAGCGCCCCCGCCGCGCCGGTGTCTCCGCGTACGGCATCTCCGGCACCAACGCTCACGTGATCCTCGAGGAGGCGCCCCCCCTCGATGGCGCCACGGCGGGCGGCGGCGCCCGGGCGATCGGCGCCCGGGCGATGAGTGGTGGCGCGCGGGTCGTGGAGGGCGCCACGCAGGCAGTGGACAGTGGTGCGCAGGCGGCGGAGCGTGGCGCGCGGCCCACGGATGGCGCCCTCACCACTGCGTCCGACCGCGACCGCGCGTTCGCGAATGTGATCCCGTGGACGCTGTCGGGCGCCGGCGAGGATGCGCTGCGCGCCCAGGCCGAACGGCTGCTGGCGTTCGTGGCCGGCGCCCCCGACTGCGACGCAACCGACGTCGGGCTCTCGCTGGCGCGCCGCGCACGGCTGGCAAATCGCGCCGTGGTGGTGGGCGCCGATCGGGAGGAGCTGCTCGGGGGTGCGCGCACGCTTGCCCGCGGCGAACGCGCCGCCAACGTCCTCGAGGGCACCGCGGCGGCCGACCCCGGCCCGGTTGCGTTCCTGTTCACCGGCCAGGGCGCTCAGCGGGTGGGCATGGGCCGGGAGTTGTACGAGCGCTTCGGCTCGTTCCGGTCGGCATTCGCGGAGGTGTGCGCCCACCTGGACGAGCATCTCGGCTGCTCGCTGCGCGCGCTGGTGTTTGGGGAGGCGGCGGGCAATTCGGGTGCGGCCGACGCGCACGCGGGCGCGTCGTTGGAGCGGACACAATTCACCCAGCCCAGCCTGTTCGCGCTGGAGGTGGCGCTGTTCCGGCTGCTGGAGGAGTGGGGCGTGCGCCCCGGCTTCCTCCTCGGCCACTCGATCGGCGAGCTGGCGGCGGCGCACGTCGCCGGCGTCCTCACGCTCGCCGACGCCTGCCGGCTGGTGGCGGCTCGCGGTAGGCTGATGGCTGCGCTGCCGCCCGGGGGGGCGATGGTCGCGCTCGAGGCGACTGAGCAGGAGGCGCTCGAGTCGTTGAGCGGGCTGGAGGGGCAGGTGGCGCTGGCGGCCGTGAACGGTCCCTCCGCGATTGTGCTCTCCGGCGACGAGCGCCCCGTGTTCGAGCTCGAGCAGTTGTGGCGCAAGCGCGGGCGCAAGACGCGGCGCCTGCGGGTCAGTCACGCATTTCACTCGCCGCGCATGGATGGGATGCTCGCGGAGCTCGAAGCGGTGGCGGGTGGGCTCACGTTCTCGCCGCCGGCGATCCCGATCGTGTCGAATCTTACCGGCGAGGTTCTCTGCGCCGAGGAGGTCTGCTCGGCGCGCTACTGGGCGCGTCACGTGCGCGACACCGTCCGCTTTGCCGACGGGGTGCGCTCGCTGCGCACGCACGGCGTCGAGCGCTTCCTCGAGCTGGGTCCGGACGCGGTGCTGAGCGCGATGGTGCTGGAGTGCGTTGCCGGCGAGGCCGCGCACGGCGGTGCGGTGACGGCGGCATCGGTGCTGCGCAGAGGCCGCGACGAGGCCGGCACGCTGCTGGCGGGGCTGGGCGAGATGTGGGTGCGGGGCGCCGGTGTGGAATGGACTGCGGTCTTCGCGGGGTCGGGTGCGCAGCGCGTCGAGCTCCCTCCCTACGCGTTTCGGCGGCAGCGCTTCTGGGTCGACGCGGGCGAGCGCGACGCGGGCGACCCCGCGTCCGTCGGCCAGGCGCCGGGGAGTCATCCGCTGCTGGGCGCGGCGACGCCGACAGCCGCGAGCGGGGGATGGTTGTTCACGGGCCGGCTCTCTGCGAACGATCATTCGTGGCTCGCCGACCACCTGGTGATGGGCGGTGTGCTGCTGCCGGGCACGGCGTTTTTGGAGCTGGCGCTGCACGTCGGCGGCGAGCTCGGGGTGGGGCGCGTGGTCGAGCTCGTCCTGCACGCGCCGCTGTCGCTGGGCGCGCGGCCCGCGCAACTGCAGGTCGCGGTCGGCGAGCCAGACGCCGACGGGATGCGCGCGGTGAACGTCTACTCGCGCGCGGAGCCCGATAGAGAGGAGAAGATGGGCGACGGCGGGGAGTGGGTGCATCATGCCAGGGGCGTGCTGGCGCCCGCGGAGGACGCGATCGCCACGGCGCGCGATACCGGAGCGGCATTCACGGAGGCCTGGCCTCCACCCGGCGCAGAGTCGGTCGCGCTCGAGGATGTGTACGACCGTCTCACCGAGCGGGATCTCGAGTATGGGCCTGCCTTCCGTGGGTTGCGGGCGGTGTGGCGGCGCGCAGAGGAGCTGTTTGTCGAAGCGGCGCTGCCCGCAGCGGCGCACGATGCATCTGGCCCGTTCGGGCTGCACCCCGCGCTGCTCGACGCTGTGCTGCACGCGCTCGCCGCCAACCTGCCCGCGCTCGCCGACGGCGCGCGCGGCACCTCGCGGCTGCCGTTCTCGTGGAGCGACGTGCTGCAGCTCGGCGCCGGCGCGTCGGTGTTGCGCGCGCGGCTGACGCCCGCCGGCGCGGACGGCGCTTCGCTGCTCGCGGTCGACGAGCAGGGGCAGCCCGCCGTCTCGATGGGCCGGCTGCTGCTGCGGGATGTGCCCCCCGCGCAGCTGCGGGACGCCGGCGAAGGCGTGCGCGACGCGTTGCTCTGCGTCGAGTGGGTGCCTGCTCCGCGCGACTCCGCGGCGGTCGGCGGTCGCACGCCCCCGGGCGGGCTGGCCGCGCTGGGCGGGCTGACCGCGCTGGGTGCTCGCGGTGAGAGCATCGCGGCAGAGCTGCACGCGGCGGGCCTGGAGTGCGCCGCGTACGCCGACCTCGCCACGCTGGTGGCGGCGCTCGAACGGGGCGACCCACTGCCGGCGACCCTGCTGCTCGACTGCCGGACTGCGCCCGGCGCCGCGGACGGCTCCGCCGGCGCGGTGGATGGCGTCTCCGTCGCGGCGGACGGTGCGTCCAGCGTCGCGGACGGCGGCGCCGCTCCCGAGTGCATCCCCGGCGCTGTCGCCGAGCGCGTTGTGCACGTGCTCGACTTCTTGCAGGCGTGGCTCGGAGAGGAGCGACTCTCCGGGTCACGGCTGGCGGTGATAACCGGCGGCGCGGTCGCCGCAGTGCCCGGCGAGCTCGTGTCCGATCTCCCCGGCGGCGCTGTGTGGGGGCTGGCGCGCGCGGCGCGGGCGGAGCACCCGGGGCGGCTGGCGCTCGTGGACATCGATGGCGCCGAGGCCTCCTGGCGAGCGCTGTCCACGGCGCTGGCCTCGACGGAGGACGAGGTGGCGGTGCGCGACGGCGAGCCGTTTGTCCCCCGGCTTGAGCACGTGGGCTCACGCTCGGGACTGGCGATCCCCGCGCAGGAGCGCGGATGGCGGCTGGTGCACGGCGAGGGCGCCACGCTCGAGGATCTCACCGTCGTACAGCACGAGCCCGCGGACGGGCCGCTCGACGAGGGCCAGGTGCGGGTGGGGGTGCGCGCCGCGGGGATCAACTTCCGCGACGTGCTCCTCGCTTTGGGGATGTACCCGGGGAAGGGGGTGATCGGCAGCGAGGGCGCTGGCATCGTGCTGGAGGTCGGCCCGGGCGTCGAGGGGCTTGCGGCCGGAGACCGCGTGATGGGTCTGCTCGTGGAGTCGTTCGGGTCGTCCGTCGTCACCGATCGGCGGCTGCTGGCGCGGATCCCCGAGGGCTGGTCGTTCGTACAGGCGGCGAGCGTGCCGATCGTGTTCCTCACCGCCTACTACGCGCTCGTCGACCTGGGTGGTTTGCGCGCAGGCGAGCGGCTGCTGGTGCACGCGGCGGCAGGCGGCGTGGGGATGGCCGCGACGCAACTGGCGCGGTCGATAGGAGCAGAGGTGTTTGCGACGGCCAGCCCAGGGAAGTGGGCCGCGCTCAAGCAGCTCGGACTGGACGACGAGCACATCTCCTCGTCGCGGTCGCTCGATTTCCAAGAGGGCTTCATGCGGGCGACCGGCGGCCGGGGCGTGGACGTCGTGCTGAACTCGCTGGCGGGCGAGTTCGTGGACGCCTCGCTCTGCCTGCTCGGCGAGGGCGGGCGGTTTCTGGAGATGGGCAAGACCGACGTTCGCGAGCGCGGCGAGCTCGCCGCCGCCCACCCGACGGTGGCCTACCGGGCGTTCGACCTGATGGAGGCGGGACCGCAGCGAATCGGCGAGATGCTGCAAGCGTTGCTCGGTCTCTTCGACCGTGGCGCGCTCGAGTGCTCGCCGCTCACGGCGTGGGACGCGCGCGAGGCGATCGACGCGTTTCGGTTCATGAGCCAGGGGCGACACGTCGGCAAGAACGTACTCGTGATGCCACGTTCACCGCTCGGCGAGGATGTGCGCTCTGCGCCCCCCGGGGCCGCGCATCCGTCGCTCCCCGACGGCGCGATGCCCGCTCGCGGCGACACGCCTGCCGCATACCGCGGTGGCCGGCATCCCCAGCTCGGCAACGGCACCGTGCTGCTCACCGGCGCCACCGGCGGCCTTGGCCGGCAGTTGGCGGTGCACCTGGCGAGCGGCTGTGGCGTGCGGCATCTGTTGCTCGTCAGTCGCCAGGGCCCACGAGCGCAGGGCGCGTCCGAGCTCGTCGCCGAGCTGCGAGACGCCGGCGCGGAGGTGACGCTGGCGGCGTGCGACGTGGCCGACCGCGAAGCGTTGCGCGCCGTGCTGGCTGACATCCCTGCGGAGCGCCCGCTGAGCGCTGTCGTGCACGCCGCAGGTGTGCTCGACGACGGTGTGATCGGCTCGCTCACCGAGGCGCGGCTGCGGGAGGTGTTGGCGGCGAAGGTCGATGGCGCGTGGCACCTGCACGAGCTCACCGCCGGCCTCGAGATCGATGCGTTTGTGCTGTTCTCATCGGTTGCCGGCACGTTCGGCAGCGCTGGGCAGGGCAGCTACGCGAGCGCCAACGCGTTCCTCGACTCGCTCGCGGAGATGCGCCGCAGGCGCGGCCTGCCGACCGTATCGATGGCGTGGGGTCCGTGGAGGGGATCGGACGGGATGGCCGACCGCATGCAGAGCGTCGACCGCGCGCGGATCGAACGCTCGGGCATGCGCCCGCTCTCCTCCGAGCTGGGTCTCGCGCTGTTCGACGCCGGTCTGGCGGCCGACCGCGCGCGGGTGGTGCCGGCGCCGCTTGACATGGCGCTGCTACGCGGCAGGGCGCGGGCGGGAGATCTGCCCTCGCTGCTGCGCAACCTGGTGCGCGCGCCTCCCCGGCGCGCCGGGGCCGGCAGACCTGCCGGGTCGCTGGCGGCGCGCGTCGCGGATCTGGGGGAGGGCGAGCGCCGTCGCGCGGTGCTGGAGCTGGTGCGGGTCCAGGCGGCGGCGGTGCTGGGGCACACCTCGCCAGAGGCGATTGCCCCCGATAGGCCATTCAAGCAGCTGGGCTTCGACTCGCTGGCGGCGGTCGAGTTCCGCAACCGTCTCGGCGTCGAAAGCGGACTGCAGCTGGCGGTTTCGATCATGTTCGACCACCCGACGGCCGACGAGTTGTGCGATTACCTGCTCGCGCGGTTGCGAGATGCTCCGGCGCCTGCCTCGCGGGCGGCCGATCCGCGCGCCGCCCCCCCGCACGCCGCCCCCCCCGCCGCTGCCCGCGCAGCGCTCGAAGAGCCGATCGCGATCGTGGGGCTGGGTTGCCGCTACCCTGGCGGCGCTCACTCGCCGCAACAGCTCTGGGAGCTGCTCGCCGCCGGCGGCGACGCGATCACGGCGTTCCCGGTCGACCGCGGCTGGGACCTGGAGCGGCTGTGCAGCCCCGACACCACGCTGCCGCGGACGAGCAGCGCGCGAGAGGGCGGGTTCCTCGCGGGGGCCGGCGACTTCGACGCCGCCTTCTTCGGCGTCTCCCCGCGGGAGGCGCTCGCGATGGACCCGCAGCAACGGCTGCTGCTCGAAGTGTGCTGGGAGACGCTCGAAGACGCGGGCGTCGACCCCACCTCGCTGAAGGGCTCGCAGACGGGTGTGTTCGCCGGGATCTCGAGCTCGTTCTACGGCGCCGGCGAAGGCGGCGCGCTCGATGAGCTCGAGGGCTACCGGATGACCGGTCATATCGGTAGTGTCGCCTCGGGTCGCGTCGCCTACACGTTCGGCCTGGAGGGCCCGGCTGTGTCGGTGGACACCGCGTGCTCCTCCTCGCTGGTGGCGCTGCACATGGCGTGCGGATCGCTGCGCGCCGGCGAGTGCGAGCTCGCACTCGCCGGAGGGGCCACGGTGATCGCGATCCCCGAGCTGTTCGTCGAGTTCAGCCGCCAGCAGGGTCTCGCCCCCGACGGGCGCTGCAAGTCCTTCGCCGACGCCGCGGACGGCACGGGATGGGGCGAGGGCGCCGGCATGATGTTGCTGGAGCGGCTCTCCGACGCCCGGCGCAACGGGCATGAGGTGCTTGCGCTCGTGCGCGGCAGCGCGCTCAACCAGGATGGCGCGAGCAACGGGTTGACGGCTCCCAACGGCCCCTCCCAGCGGGCTGTGATCGAACAGGCGCTCGCGCGGGCGGGGCTTGCGGCGGCGGAGGTGGACGCCGTCGAGGCACACGGCACCGGTACGCGCCTCGGCGACCCGCTCGAGGCGAATGCGCTGCTTGGGACATATGGGCAGGGCCGCCCGGCGGAGCGCCCGCTGTGGGTGGGATCGGTGAAGTCGAACATCGGGCACACGATCGCCGCGGCGGGCGTTGCGGGTGTGATCAAGATGGTGATGGCGCTGCGGCACGAGGTGCTGCCGCGGACGCTGCACGTGGATGTGCCTTCACGTGAGGTCGATTGGGGGGCGGGGGCGGTGTCGCTGCTCACCGAGGAGGTGCCTTGGAAGCGCGAGCAGGGGCGGCTGCGGCGGGCGGGCGTTTCCTCGTTCGGGATCAGCGGCACCAATGCGCATGTGCTGCTCGAGGAGGCGCCGCCGGGGCATCCTGGCGTGCACGCCGGTGGCGAGGCCGGCGGCTCGCCCGCCGGCGGGTGGGGGGATCGCGGTGGCGCTCCGGCGGACACCGTGGCGGACGGGTGTTCGC